>NZ_JATABG010000005.1:0-35077 GCF_036533755.1 Vibrio sp. M260118
AATGAGCCTTAAAAGAGTCATTTCCAAGGCCGTAGATGTGTTTTGTGGCTATGGGGAAGACCCTATTCGCGTGGTTGGCTTCTCGATTTTTTTGATACTAGTCTGTGCGATGGCGTACTTCTTCCTTGATACCACAGGTGCACATCCCATCTATGAAGGGGTAACAGGTTGGAAGTTCTACGTTCTAGAGTTCTTTAACTCGCTCTACTTTAGTGTGGTGACCTTTACTACCCTTGGTTACGGAGATATATCTCCTGTTGGGGTCGCTCGATTTATTGCTGCCTGCGAAGCCTTTCTCGGCAGTTTTACCATGGCTCTGTTTGTGGTGGTGTTTGTGAAGAAAATGACTCGTTAAGTGTATTAACTGTCGCTCAACCACTCAGATAAGATGATCTGATCATCTTTGTACTGATTAGAAAAGTGCTCAATCATAGCCGCTAAATGCTCGCCAGTATCGAACATGGTGTTGGCAACCAAATCTTCAGAAACGGCAATGGCTGCGCCTTGTGGTGTTGCCTTCACTGTGAGCAAAATAGGCACAATAAACTTTTCTGCGCTGCTTTGGTGTTGCTCTTTTAGTACTCGAGCTTGCTGGTGGATGTTTGCTTTTGATACGTCTTGATACTGCTCGTTATCGAGGTCAATAGCTATGGGAAACACTAAACCTCGATAGAGGATCACGGCTTCGATATCTAACTCTGTTTCTAAATCTAATAGTCCCAATACAATATCACCTGCTAAATGGGGCAGTTGGTTAAGCTGATGTTTGAGCAACTCAATTTTGCTGAGCCAATGACTATTAGATGTCGAAAGCTGGGCGTAGATTAAAGCGCTGTCAGTTTGAGTAAAGTCGAGGATAGAGCTTGAGTAGTGAGCGTGTAGTGCCATCTTTGTGTGATTACCAATGAACGAGAAGTAGAGGCTAACCAACTCAGATCGAAGACGCTAGACTAGGGCGAGAATTGTTTGAACTTGGTAGGGCTGAAACGAAAAAAGGTTACTCGAACGTAACCTTTTTGCTAGTTTTCTTGGGCTTATGCTGCGTTAGCAAACTCAGCTAAAAAGCTATCTTTGCGAGCGTTAAAGCGCTCTACTAGATCGTCTACTGCGTCTTGGTCATAAGGTTTTAAGCCGCTTGCCACCATGCGCTTAATGCCTTTACCTACCACTTCACCATCTTCTTTAAATGCAAAGTTAAGCGTTACTACACCGCGTTTACCTTCAACGTCAAAAGTTGCACCAGTAAATTCTACTTCTGGGTGAGTTAGGTCAAGACGATCGAACTCGACTTCCATGCTTTCGTAAATTACCAATGGGCGTTGGCAGTTGATCATCATCTGCGCTTCTTCCATAAGTGGAACCATGATGTGCGGAAAGTTCATACCAGAGAACTGAACATAGCTTGTTACTACGTGCTCAATAAAAGCAGCGTCGCGGCTCACTTCGCCTTCGTGGGTCATATGAAGGTACTCTTTCGAGTTTTCATCAACGAGCGAGCTCTCTTTCTCACACTTGTTCTCAATAGATAGCGAGATTCCGTCGTTTACCATACCCGAGAAGTCAAAGCGCATCTTTTGGCTGATGCCCTCTTTGCTGAGCAGTACAGCAAAAAGCAGGTCGCCTGGTACGCAGAAGCGTTTGTTGTCTTCGTCGTGGATAGGGTTAAAGTCACCGGCAATCTTTTTAGCGAAGTGGCTTGCTTGCTGGCGAGTAAACTGGAACTGATTGTTATCTTGTGAAAAATACGGTGCTAGAAACATAGTCTTATTCATGTGGCTATAACTGCCGCGCAGTATACATGAAGGTGCGCAATTAATTGGTCTATCCAGATGGTATTGACCAAACTTTTACGACACTTCTCTATTGTTAGACAAAATTGAATGTGAATGGAGCCACATATTTACCTAAACAATGAACCATCTTATGTTATTTACTGATAAGACTTTACCACTTATGTATGGCACACACCCAAGGACGGAATATGAAAGACGAAACGCTCTCGATTCATTTTGGCTATGAGACTGACCCAACAACAAAATCTGTAGCAACCCCAATTTACCAGACGGTGGCGTATGAGTTTGATAACGCGCAACACGGTGCTGATCTGTTTAACCTAGAAGTGCCGGGAAACATCTATACACGAATCATGAACCCAACCAATGACGTGTTAGAGAAGCGTATGGCGGCCCTTGAAGGTGGTATCGCTGGTTTGGTGGTGAGTGCAGGTAGCGCGGCGATTAACTACGCAATTCTGACGCTGGCACAAGCGGGCGATAACATTGTCTCGACGCCGCAACTTTATGGCGGCACCTATACCTTGTTCGCACATATGCTGCCGAACTTAGGTATCAATGTGAAATTCGCTAAGGATGATAAGCCTGAAAGCCTAGCTGAGTTGATCGATGAAAACACCAAGGCGGTTTACTGTGAGAGCATCGGTAACCCAGCAGGTAACATCATTGATCTTCAGCGAGTAGCGGATCTTGCCCACGCGCAAGGAGTGCCTGTGATGGTTGATAATACAGTGGCAACACCTGCATTGTGTAAGCCAATTGAGTTTGGCGCAGATATCGTAGTGCACTCATTGACTAAGTATGTTGGCGGTCATGGCACAACCTTAGGCGGCATTATTATCGACTCTGGGAAATTCCCTTGGGCAGAGCATAAAGAGCGTTTCCCTGTGTTCAACCAACCAGAGCCTTCTTACCATGGCGTTGTGTACACCGAAGCCTTCGGTGAAGCCGCGTTTATTGGCCGTGCTCGAACTGTACCACTACGTAATACCGGGTCGGCACTGTCACCAATGAACTCTTTCATGCTGATGCAAGGGCTTGAGACTTTATCTTTACGTATGGAGCGTCATACCGAGAACGCGCTAAAAGTGGCAGAGTACCTAGAGAAGCACGATAAAGTTAGCTGGGTGAGCTATGCAGGTTTACCAAGTTCAGAGTTCTATCCACTGGCAGAGAAATACATGAAGGGTAAACCTTCTGCGATTCTGTCATTCGGCTTGAAAGATGGTTACGACGCGGGCGTTCGCTTCTACGATGCACTGCAGATCTTTAAGCGTTTGGTCAACATAGGTGATGCGAAGTCACTCGCTTGTCACCCTGCATCGACGACTCACCGTCAGTTAAGCGAGCAAGAGCAGAAGCAAGCTGGCGTTTCGCCAGAGATGATTCGTTTGTCGGTCGGTATTGAACATATCGATGACATTCTCGCTGACCTAGAACAAGCGTTGAACGCTTAAAGTACCGAGTGAAAACGGCGCTGTTCTCAGCGCCGTTTTTTTTGTCGTGGGATTAATGAAAATGGTAGCTGAGGTTGAAGTTATGAGTGACATTCTCAATCCTCCTCTTTGGTGGGGTGTGGAACATTTGGGGGGATTTTAGATATATTGCATTGATAACTAAATGGTTTTATCCTGATTATTCTTTTTCAAATTGAGTATAGCTATGACCGTAATAACCGAACAATTTAATGGTAATGTTTATATCGTTATTCCTGGGTATATCGGCGATAAGAAGCTAGAAAAGGCATTGACAAAATTGAGTGCTCCAGAAGCATCCAGTCAAGAACTAATCAAAGAAATGACGAGTCGTATTGAAAGCGAGATCTCCAGTCATGTGCACCGTTCTTTGAAGCGTTACTGTTTAGGTAGTTATAAATTGGCGTGCTTCGATGATTTAGAATGTTGCAGTGAAGAAGGGCGATATGAGCAGATGGAGATTGTTGCTACGGTTGATGAAAACACACGGCTAGTTGTGGTAATGCTGGTTCTACAAAATAAGCAGTTTATGGTGTCACAACTGTTGGATCGTGTTTCCGCTGATAAGCTGATACTCAAGTTGGATAATGGTCGATGCTGCAATATTAGCCAGTACTTATTTAACAAGTTTGGTATTCATTTGTTATCCTCAGCAGCTAAAACCTGCTTATCAACTCGCAAGAATATCCCCGAAGATATCCTACCAAGTTATCTTGCCAGTGAAACTTATAACTCCGAAGATATGAATGCTCAAATAGTTTCGCCTGAAGTTGAAGAGCAAATTTCTGCCAATATTGCCCAGTATGATAGTAGCGATATCTACGCAGGAAAAAACTGTGTACTGCGAGTGGATCGCCGTCCTGGTGAGCACGATGTCGCGACGTTAGCTTCAGATACGGTATTTCTTTTTATACTGGAGATACTTGCATTTAAGGAATCGGCTGTACTTCGTACTAATACCAAAACGATTGAAGCAATTAGTGATAGTAAATTGCTTGAAATGACAACGATGGACCAATTAACCTCCGAGTTCTCATTGACTATGCCGTTTTGGGATATACAGATTTTTCACTATGTAACCGCTCAAAATCTTGCTAACAAGTTGGATAATAGCTTTGGCATAGAAAAACACTTTACAACTTACGATAATAATCAACAGTTTCTTCAGCATAAAATTAATATCCGCCAAGCAATTCAGCAGGGCAACGAAGATAAAATACTTTTTTTAATTGCTCTTATCTTGTTTGTATTTGAAATTGCACCGTATCTATTTACCTTATTCCAGAGGCTGTTGGATGCAAAGTGGTATTCATTGTCAGAGATTTATTCTATTTTAGGCTCAGGAGTGAGTACTTGGCTTCTGGTACTTCTCATTGTCATGATCATTAAACAACGTAAGAGACGAAATGGCCCTCGATCCTAAATTAGACCAGTTTTTTGGCACCCAAGAGAGTTTGCACTTAAGGCTGTTTCCTGAACAGATAGAAACGCTTTTAGCTAGTCTTTTGAGTAACTCTGATCAATTTAAATCGCAACGCATGAGTGAACTTTTAAAGAAAAAAGAGTTCAGTGAACTTGAGTGGCTAGAGTGGTTTAACTGGTATTATGTGATTGCGCAAAAAAGTGGCCTCCCTAAATGGTTCAGTGAATTCAAATCTGCAATGACACAGGCGCACAATATCCGTTGTATGAGCTACCCTCAACTTTTAGAGCAAGGGTGGCGAATAGAAGATGTGGTGATGTCGTCGGTGTTTCTTTCAGACAGTGGGATATCGAATTATCACGCAAGTGAGGATGAACTAGCTCATTGGAGTCGGTTACGTAGGCAAAATCTAAACTTGTTCAGTGGCGCCATCCTGGCGGGTGAGTTAATTGGACAAGTAGGTTTTATAAAGCTAGATGAGCGTGAATATGAGCTTCTAAGACAGGGAAAGCTCGAAGAGGAAAATATAGCGGGCGTGTCTGATACCTATACTGGGAATGTCTACCTCTATGTTACAAGTGTCGTTATTAAGCCTGAATGGCGTAAAAAATCGCTTTTGTTTAAGTTGTTTAAGCATTTGATCAGTCAGCTAGTAGAGCAGGAATCGTTAGTCGCGCGTGTGAAGGGTTTGATAGCTCTGGCTTATACCCAGGAAGGTGCCACTCTATCTGAGCGATTCAATTTTGAACTCGTACATACGATGGAATGTGGTGAGCTAGTGTATATAGGGAAGCTTCCTCTGTTACTGTCATCTTTTAAGTCTTAATCCGCCTACTGAACGGGTGTGCCTATTACTATAGGCGCGATACACGCACTTGCAGGATGCGGTTATTTTGCACTCGTAATATTTCAAACTGCCAATCTTGGTAGTTGATGATCTCTCCAACTTCGGGCACTCGGCCGATTTGCCAAGTCAGAAAACCGTTGAGTGTTTGAAATCCCTCGGCTTCTTCCCCATCTATCAGACTAAGATCTAAACGGCGTTTGAGTTCATTGAGCGGGATTAACGCATCCATCCGCCAACTGCCATCTTGATACAGTCGTGCCCAGCTATGTTGTGGAGCAAGCCCTAGTTCGCCTGCCACAGACTCAAGAATGTCATAGTGGGTAATCAATCCTTGAAAGTCGCCATATTCATCGACAATAAATGCCATTTCACAGTTGCTTTGCTGCATCTGGTTAAGCAGTGGGAGACCCTTCATCGATTCGGGGAAGTAACGTGCCTTCCTTGCCAGACGGGCAATTTTTTCAATCGAAAGCGCTTCATATTGGTCGAGCAAAACCTTAGATGAAATTGTCCCTATTATGTTGTCTAAACCGCCGTGACAAACAGGCCACACAGAGTGCTGAGTTTGACGCAATTGCTCGAGGCATAGCTCGATAGGTTGCTCAATATCGAGGTAATCAATATCGCAGCGTGGCGTCATTAACGAAGTGACTAATCGGTCATTCAAATGCAGAATGTTGCGAATCATCTCCTGCTCTTGTGGCTCAATCGCCCCGGATTCTGAACCCTCAGTAACAACAGCAAAAATATCCTCTTCGGTAACTTGGTCGCTATCGTCACCACGCTGACGAAATAGGGCAAGTAAGGCATCGGTTGAGGCACTAAGCTGTACGACAAATGGTGTGGTGATAATCGCTAGCCAGTGAATCGGGTAGGCGACAATCACCGCGATTTGCTCGGCATTACGCTGGGCGAAACGCTTGGGCACAAGCTCACCAACGACAATAGCGAAGTAAGTAATAACTGCCACCACAATGGCTGTAGAAACGATTGATGCGATTTCAGAGCTTAGCCCTTGTTGGGTTAGCCAAGTTGCGAAAGGGGCTGACAATGTTGCTTCACCAAAGATGCCACTTAAGAGGCCAATAGCAGTAATACCTATTTGAATCGTCGATAGAAACCGGGTTGGATTGTTCTTTAATTCAAGTGCAAGTTGTGCTGAGGATTGAGTTTGGGCGAGGCTTTTTAAACGGCTCGTTTTAGCGGCGACAAGTGCCAGTTCTGACATAGCAAACAGGCCGTTCAATGCGATCAGCCCTACCAGTATGAATATGTCCATTAACAGTTCCAGTGACAAACACGTTTTCAGGATAGCGCCTGTTGCAGGTAAAAGATATGAAGTGTTTAACGATTTGTTTTTGTGGTGACGATTAGCCGCTGACTTCGTAGCCCAGCGCGCGAAGTTCTGTGGCAAATTGCTCTTGAGTTTCTGGCTCGCCATGGATCAAGTGGATAAGCTTAGGCTTAGGTTCAATACCCGTGATAAATCGCAGTAAATCTTGTTTGTCGGCGTGGGCTGAGTAGCCCGACATAGTGTGGACCTGTGCATTAACCTCGATCTTCTCACCATCAATTTCTACTTGCATGACGCCGGACAGTATTTCACGCCCTAACGTGCCTTGAGCTTGGTAGCCCGCGAGCAAAATATCGGTAGTTTCATGAGGTAAAAGGGCTTTGAGATAATCCATAATTCGACCGCCTTGGCACATACCGGAAGCTGCGACCACAATCGCTGGCTCTTGAGTGGATTGCAGACGATTGACCAAGCGTTGATGAGTTCGATGATCTTCGACCGTAATACACTGCTCAAAGGCGAGCGGGTGGCGGTGCATCTCTAGCCGTTGTTTCGCTTCCTGTCCCCATAATTGTTTGAAGCGGCGATAAGAGCGAGTGACGCGCTGTGCCATTGGAGAGTCGAGAATAATGGGAATGGAAACATCGATCTGATGAGTGTGAAGTAACTGTTCTATATCGAATAGCAGCTCTTGAGTTCTGCCAACACTGAAAGCCGGAATGAGGATTGCGCCTCCATCTTCCAATGAGTGGTCGATGATGGCTTTTAGCCGTTCTCCTCGTGTTTTTACGTCCTCGTGTTGTTTGTCACCATAAGTTGTTTCAATCAGCAGATGATCAGCACGTTCTGGAGAGGTTGGGTCTGGTAACAGTGGGGTATTGGTAGGCCCGAGATCGCCAGAAAACACCACCACCTCTTGGTTAGCCAATCGAACTTCAACATAGGCAGAGCCTAATATATGCCCCGCAGGTTGAAAACGAATCGACATCGAACTGACAGAGTTAATGCTATCTAGGCAGTGCCATTGGTTGAACTCTAATGCTTTGATTAATCGACGTATTTTATTCAATACGCGCTCTGTTTGTTTGCGATCCAAACCGAGTTGCAGTTTTAGGCTGTCTTCAAGCATTAGCGGAATAAGCTCTGCGCTTGCGGTAGTGCAATAGATAGGTTGGTTATAGCCAGTTGCGAGTAGCCAAGGTAAGCGGCCAATATGATCAATATGGGCGTGAGTGATGACCACTGCGGTTAAATGCGCTGTGTCGAAATCGATGTCCAGTGGCCGAGAGTCTGCACCTTGAAACAGGCCACAATCGATAAGAATCGCTTGCCCATCAGAGCTAAGCTCATGACAAGAGCCAGTAATCGTGTGTTTGCCGCCATGATGAATAATCTGCATTTGATACCCTCGCAACGTTTACGCTGACTGTGCCGACAAAGCCATTGTACGACAACTCACCCAAGTAAAATTGCGATGATTAAATGGTTTTGCAAGTAAGTGTGTAGTTACTCAGTGATTTATCTGTGAGCCGCTCACTGATGGAGCTACTTTGAAGAGAGCGTCTCGCTACTAGTAGTCACTTCTTTGGGCTGTTGCGCTTCGAGAATCGCGACCTCTTTATCTAGCTCAGCAATCTTGGCCTCCATCAGTTGATGACAATGTTCGGCAAGATGGCGTGCATCACTGAGCTGGTAGCCAGAGGTATCGATAGGGTCGAGCATCTCGGTGATCACGACACCATTGTAGCGGCGGTTGAGGTTGATCTTATTGTGGGTTGTACTCACTACCATGGGAGTAATCGGCACGCCTGCTTCAATGGCCATGCGAAATGCGCCAGTTTTGAATGGCAGTAGTCCACGTCCTTTACTGCGAGTGCCTTCAGGATATGCCCATACCGAAAGATTGCGCTGGTGGATAGCTTCTGCAACTTGCTTGATCGTATCACGCGCTTGGGATTTATCTTGGCGGTTAATCAGAATGTTGCCAGTAATCCAATACAGTTGACCGAAGAAAGGCACCCACAGCAGCTCTTTCTTACCCAGTGAAACGGTTCGTGGCCTTAGCATTCCCGGTGAGGTGACAAAGTCATACACGCTCTGGTGGTTAGAAATATAAACGCTATTGTTTGGCGTCGGAGCTCGTTCCAACCCTCGCTGAATCAGTTTTAAGCCTACCAGCTTGTGCAACTGATTAAACCAACGACAAAAGAAGTAAACGTGCTTAGGGTTACGTGGGCTAAACAGGCAGTAAACCATAGCGAACAGAGTCATAAACACGATGTAAATAGCAGCCGTTACAAGGCGGAGAATAGTTAACAAAATGCGCTCCTTGCGTGATTCAATCAAATTATCAACCAAAACCGGATTGATACAGTTAGAGTTTTAAGTCTATTTAACCAAATTGCAACAAGTTTTGCTGACGCTTTGGTGGTAATCACTAACAAAGAGAATTATTATGCAAAGAGTTTAATTATTCTTCTATGGCGATGTCTTCAAACCACTCATTTTACGAGCAAAATGCCGCACAGTTGTGCGCTCAATACTACAGTGTTCAAGCTGACTCTGTGCATAGCGCGTGGCGGTCACACTGGCCCTTTTCCGGCGATAAAGTTCTCGATGTTGGAGCTGGAAGTGGGCGTGATGCCAAGTGGATGGCCGAGTTAGGTTGTGAAGTCTACGCCATCGAACCATCTCAAGCGTTTCGTAATTTAGGTTCTGAACATACAGGGCCTAGTGTGGTTTGGCTCGATGACTCATTGCCCGCGCTTAGTCGAACAACCAATTTAGGCATACGCTTTGACGTTATTTTAGTCAGCGCTGTGTGGATGCACCTTGCTCCATCTCACCGCAAGCGTGCGTTTAGAAAACTCTCTAATCTGCTTGCGCCCAATGGCAAGCTGATCATTACCTTGCGTCATGGAATTTTTGGCGATGGTCGAGTGAGTTACCCAGTCTCTGTCGAAGAGCTAGAACAGTTTGCCAAGGACAGCGCACTGTTGATTCGTGGTGTATTTGAAGAGACAGACCAACTGATGCGTTCAGGCGTCTCGTGGCAAACAGTCGTAATGACTTTGCCTGATGATGGCTCTGGAGACTTAAATAAGGTTCGCCATATCATAGTGAATGACAGTAAATCGGCGACCTATAAACTTGCTTTGCTGCGTACTTTACTGCGCATTGCTGATGCTCACTCTGGGGCCGTGATAGATAGAAGCGATGGTAACGTCGCGATTCCTCTCGGTTTGGTTGCCCTATATTGGAACCGTCAGTTTAAACGCCTGATCGATGAAGAGGATATTCAGCAAAGTGCGAACTCATCCACAGGGCTAGGTTTTGTTAAGCCTGATGGTTGGGGGAAGCTTACTCACTTAGCTGCGGAAGATTTAGCGATTGGCTCTTTCTTTAGTGGGGGTGAAGCCAAGGGGCTCGACAAAGCCATTCGTGACACATTGGCAACACTAAAGAGCGGCCCAGTCAAATATACCTACCATGGGGATATCTCTAACCCCTATTTTACTATGGTCCGAAAAACCACGAGAAAGGCTAGTTCGTATATTGTCGATTCAGACTTTCTTGAAAGTTATGGTCAGTTCGTTTTGGAAGAGAGCTTGTGGGATTGCTTACGCTTGTACAACTCTTGGATTGAGCCATTAGTCGTCAATCAATGGGTTTCAGAAATGCAGCGCTTTGAGCGTAACAAGCAGCGCAATATTTCCTTGCAAACCTACCATGATTGTCTGGTTTGGATCGACAAAAAACACAACACACGGGATATCCGATCTCGATTCGATGATCTGCTTAAAAATCAAGCTGAGCTACGTAGTGTTTGGAGTGGGAAACGGCTCAACAAGGAGTATCACATTGATCACTGCTTACCGTTTGCCCACTGGCCCAACAATGACAAGTGGAATTTACTGCCAACGACAGCGAAAGAGAATTTAGATAAGAAAGATCGTCTTCCTAGCTATGCTCGTCTTTGTTCATCTCAGCAGAGAATTTTAGATTGGTGGCAGCTTGCTTGGGGAGAGGAAGAACAACTAGAGCGGCGCTTTTTCTCCGAAGCGGCTCTTGCGTTACCTAATGTTTCTAATCAATGTCGTGACTTTGAGGAAGTGTTTGAAGCGCTCGGACTTCAAGTTCGTGGTGTAAAGAGCAGGTTGCTTCTCGCTGAGTGGTGATTCGGTGTACGTGCTCACCAATGATTAACAAACACGTACACTTTCGTTTTTTATAACTTCGACTGTGCTCTATTCAAGCGGTCGTGAACGGCTAGCCAATCTTCTGTCACGGGTGGGCGTTCAACCCAGATCTCTTCGCAGCCCCATTTATCAGCATCATCTAGTGCGCGATACAGATCATGCGAGTATTGAGCAACGTCTGTCGGCATTTGCTTGGACTTAACGCTTTGATTACTGATGGCTGAATAGTGCAAACATGCAATATTCTCACTTTGACAGCTCTCGATTTCAGCTAGGTCAACTAAGCGTACCTTAGTGTTTGGTTGGTAGTGGCTCGTCACGTTACCCGGTACTGCTACAGAGTGCGTTTTTGGTGCCAATACTTCTTCACCTAGTGTTTCTGACAACTGAGCCGCAGTAATTGGGCCACTGCGCAGAATGCGGAACGGCTTTTGTGTCAGGTCAATGATGGTGGATTCTAAACCGTGGGCGCAGTCTCCACCGTCGAGTACGGCCGCAATCTTCCCACCTAACGAATTGAGTACGTGGCTCGCGGATGTTGGGCTGAGCTTTTTATATGGGTTAGCCGAAGGCGCGGCTACCGCCATACCTGACGATTTTAGTAGAGTCGCAAACACATCATGGGCAGGCATACGAATTCCGATGGTATCTAAACCACCAGTGACGACAGATGTTGCTTGGTCTGCCTTGCTGAGCAGTAAAGTCACAGGACCAGGCCAGTAGGCTTTGGCAATATCGTAAGCTTGTTGAGGAATATTTTTCGCCCAATCTGTCAGTTGTTCAACATCACCAATATGAACGATCAATGGGTGATTAGCTGGGCGTCCTTTGGCTGTAAAGATCTTCTTCACCGCTTCTGGGTTCGAGGCATCGGCGGCAAGGCCATAAACCGTTTCCGTCGGAATCGCAACAAGCTCGCCAGCTGCGAGAATGTCTGTAGCTTGTTCGATATCTTTGCTGTCACTTGCCAAAAGGTGTTGCGTATTCAATGTCTGTTCCTCAAACAACGTGTTTGGTTAGAAAATCTGAGCCGGCTATTTTAACCATGTTTTTCAAAGTTTCGATGTTTAATTGAATATGAATTGTATCGATTGATAATCTATTTCGATATAAGTCGATCTTTCAATCGGTTAAGGCCAAGCTTATTATTATCGTGTTTGATAAATGAGCAGAAAGAAATGAACAGCAAGGAAGGTTAGGGTGGAGCACAGCTACGATTACATTGTTATTGGCGGCGGCATTGTCGGTGTTTCTACGGCTTGGCAGTTGCAGAGCCGTCACCCTGATAAATCCATTCTATTACTGGAAAAAGAGTCTCAGCTCTCTTTTCACCAAACCGGACACAATAGCGGCGTGATTCATGCGGGCGTGTATTACGCGCCCGGCAGTTTAAAAGCGGAGTTCTGCAAAGCCGGAGTTAAAGCGACCGTCGACTTTTGCCAAAAACACCATATTAAGGTCGAGAATTGCGGCAAATTGCTGGTGGCGACAACGCCTATCGAAGTTGAGCGCATGCAGGCCTTATATACCCGTTGTCAGCACAATGGTAT
The DNA here is from genome assembly GCF_036533755.1 of Vibrio sp. M260118. NCBI lineage: Bacteria > Pseudomonadati > Pseudomonadota > Gammaproteobacteria > Vibrionales > Vibrionaceae > Vibrio > Vibrio sp. M260118. The sequence continues at coordinate 12,582 of NZ_JATABG010000005.1, forward strand.
CGAGGTAGAGCTGATTGATCAGCAAGAGCTATCAAAGCGAGAACCGAATATTGTCGGCCTAGGCGCCATTGCCGTTAGCGCAACGAGCATTGTGGATTACCGTCAAGTCACCGAGGCGATGGTAGAAGAGTTTCGTCAGGCGGGAGGGCATGTAGCGCTTAGATCGCAAGTAGTTGGTTTAGAAGAGCAAGCGAATAGTGTCCGAGTCTCGATTCAGCAAGTGTTGAACCATCAAACCATTGAAGGACAGTTTCTAGTCGTCTGTTCAGGATTGATGGCAGATCGCATGACTAAGATGATGGGGCTTGAAACCGACTTCCAGATCATTCCTTATCGTGGTGAATACTATCGTTTACCCGTTAGATACAATCACATCGTTAATCATTTGATTTACCCAATTCCAGATCCTGATTTGCCGTTTCTTGGTGTTCATTTAACACGGATGATTGATGGCAGCGTAACGGTTGGGCCAAATGCGGTGCAAGGTTGGAAAAGAGAAGGCTACGGACGAGTGAACTTCAGCCTGCGGGATGTTATCGATATGGTGTCATTCATTGGCTTCTGGAAGGTGACAGCAAAACACTTAAAAGCTGGCTTAGCGGAAACCAAAGACTCTTGGTGGAAGGCGGGCTACCTTAAACGAGTAAACAAGTACTGCCCCAAGTTAGAGGTTGAAGACTTACAACTCTACCCAGCAGGCATAAGGGCACAGGCGGTTCTTAAAGATGGAACCTTGGTACATGACTTCTTGTTTGCAGAAAGCCCGCGCAGCCTGCATGTTTGTAATGCACCTTCTCCTGCTGCGACTTCTGCTATCCCAATCGGCTCTTACATCTGCGATAAAATAGAGGCTAAGCAGAGTGCGAGTCTAGACCATTAATTTGTGTAATGAGGTCGAGGAAAAGTGCATGGCCGATGGGGATGAGTTCGTCGGCAAAATCGTAATCTGGGTTGTGCAGTTGAGGGGTATTTTCTCCTGCACCAAGCGCAAACATCGCGCCCTGTTTTGCTATTGAAGTGAACTGCCCGAAATCTTCTGACCAACGCATCGGTTGGTCCATGAGCGTGTATTGTGTGGATGTATTTCGGCAAGCTTGCACAACTCGGTCACAGCCCTCTTGTGAATTGACACTCGCTTGGAAAACATCTTCAAAGCTGAACTGCACTTTTAGCCCCGCTTGTACGGCACATTCACGTGAGTAGGCTTGAGCGCTCTCAACTAAGGCTTCCATCCCCAAATTGCTTTCACTGCGAAGCGTCGCCATAACAACTGCTTCACCGGGAGAAGTACCAAAAGCTACCTCGCCAAGCTTAGCGTGGATGACGGTAACCCAAAGCTTATCGGTGATGCCTTGTTGTGCTAGTTCGTCGCCAAGTTGATTGAGCTTGGCTATGATTTGGCACATAGCTGCCGCAGGGCTCACACCATCTTCAGGGTGGGCTGCATGGGATGTTTTTCCCTCAAGTTTGATAATAATGCCACGTGAAGCGCAATTGAAGGTTCCTGCCCGTACCGCAACCTGTCCGAGTGGTAAGCCGGGGTAATTGTGCAGTGCAAATGCATAGTCGGGCTTAAGTGATTCAAACTTAGCATCGCTGACCATATCGATTGCGCCTGCGCCCGTTTCCTCTGCAGGCTGAAAGCAGAGAATGACTCGACCAGAGATAGGCGCTTGAGTTGCTAGTGTCGCACCTAACGAAGAGATGATCGCCATATGACCATCATGTCCACATTTGTGCGATACGCCATCAACCACTGAGCGGTGGGCAAAATCGTTTTGTTCTTGGATGGGTAGAGCGTCTAACTCGCAACGTATTAATGTAGAGGGACCATCCTGTTTGCCATTAAACACAAACGCCACACCGTGACCACCTAAGTGAGTGTGCACTTCATCAGGAGAGAAGCGTTTAAACAGCTCGACAATACGCTTTGCGGTGTCTTGCTCTTGATGTGACAGCTCAGGGTGTTGATGAATGGCTTTTCTCAGTTGAGTAAGTTGAGAGTGATCTAACATGACGAATCCATACACTTTTTAACCAAAGAGGCACTATACGAGAAACTCACTATTGGTAAGTTGATAGGCTTCTAACAATTTGCATTGATGTGCATTGGTTCTTAAAGACAAAAAAAGAGCGACCATATGATCGCTCTTTACTTGGCTCAAAATTGCTAGTTATGCGGCTGCTGGAGTTCGCCCAGTTTGATAAGCAGGCAGCTCAGATCGTAATCCTTTAATCAAGCTTACACACATCACAAGCAGCACTAGCGTGAAAGGTAGGCCGGTGGCAACAACCCCTGACTGAAGCGCTTGCAGTGCCTCTTTGCCGCCAATCCAAAGCATCACTGCCGCAATAGAGCCTTCAATACATGCCCAGAAAATACGTTGCGGCACTGGCGCGTCAATCTTACCGCCTGCGGTAATGCTATCAATAACCAGCGAACCAGAATCTGATGAAGTGATAAAGAACACTAAGATCAACACTATCGAAAGTACTGAGATGATAGCACTGTATGGCATCGCATCATAAACATGAAACAGAGTCAGCGAAATATCAGTTAGGCCATTAGCACCAAGTTCGCCAATGTTATTTACCACTTGGTCTAGAGCGATACCGCCAAATACCGACATCCATATTAATGTCACTGTAGTTGGAATGATGATCACCGCGAATAGAAACTCGCGCACAGTTCTACCTTTGGAAACGCGAGCGATAAACATACCCACGAAAGGAGACCAAGACACCCACCATGCCCAGTAGAAAACTGTCCAGCCGTGCATCCAATCGATATCTTCACGTCCATGAGGAGTACTTAATGGCAAGATGCTTTGCGCATAAGCGATGGTGCCGTCCCAAATTGACAACATAGCGGTATCAAAGCTAATCACAATCACAAACGCCAATAGAGCGAATGCAACGAGCATATTAATGTTACTCAGTAGCTTTACGCCGCCGTCGATTCCACGAATAACAGAAATGATCGCTATAGAGGTAACAAAGGCAATGACAAACATCTGCATGCCGATACCGCCATTAAGACCAAATACATGGTTAATACCACTGGTGGCTTGCTGTGCACCTAAGCCCAATGACGTTGCAAGGCCAAACAGAGTTGATAGCACGGCTAGAATATCGATCACGTGACCTAGCCAGCCCCAAGCTCTGTCACCAAATAGCGGGTAAAACGCTGAGCGCAATGAAAGTGGCAGCCCTTTGTTAAAGGCGAAAAAGGCTAAAGAGAGCGCAACAATTGAGTAGATAGCCCAACCATGAATACCCCAATGGAACATGGTCGCACCCATCGCTAGTGATTTGGCTTCTTCGCTATATGCTTCGGCATTAAGCGGTGTGCCATACCAATCGGTAAAGTAGGCGGTTGGCTCTGCAACACTCCAGAAAAGTAGCCCAATCCCCATACCAGCAGCAAACAGCATGGATAACCAAGAGAGAGTTGAATGCTCAGCTTTAGCTTTTTTGCCTCCGATGCGGATCTTTCCTAGCGGAGATAGCAGTAATACGATAGCAAATAGAATAAAGAAGTTTGTTGACCACATGAAGAAAGAGTCAAATTCCGCAATGATGCCGTTTCTAAGGCCATTAAGAGCATCTCGCGCGGTAGCAGGTTCAACAATAAGAAGAGAAAGAAGACAAAGGATCACAAGGCCAGCACTAATCCCAAAAACTGGGTTGTGGATATCAAAGCCCCACTTTTGTACGTTGTCTTGTCCGACTTGGTAATCAGTGGTCTCGATACTGTATTTTTTTAATGCATTATCCATAAATACAAATTTTACGTTTTTATACTGTGCTTAACTTTTTTAAGAAAAACACTAAAACCGCCCTCCATTTGTTTTGAGTTCAAAGTAATTTTTCGTCGAAACTATACCCTTAAATGTGATCTTGTGCAAGTTTGATTCACTTTTGCAGGTTTATTACACGTTTGATTGTTTGTCATCTAATTATTAGTGAACGTATTTTTGTAGAGCTGAACAGCAAGGTAGATTAAGTTAAAGAGGTTTTGGACCATTATTCGTAGGCCGTGAAATGTTCTTTATCCCCAGTAGGGAATAATGGGGTGAATATACCCTGGTGGGGATAAGTAACGTTCTAGATAGAGTAAATAATTTCGCTCAACAACTAAGTCGGTACGCGTGTTTGAGTACCCTAACGTGCTACTTGCCGTGTTTGGAGTACTAAATAGAATACTATTTTATGCAGTAATGCAGAGATCTATGCGGAACTGAACCCCCATCCACTTATGTTGATGTTCCTAGTAACTCGGGTTTGATGCAGCTAAATCTTCTTAACTATTTGCTGAGTATTCTCAAAAATTGAGTCTACGATATGCTCAGGAAAGCCCTCAGGCAATGTAGCACTTACTTGTAACATTGCCTTAGGTAAGGCATCTTTCATTTCATCAATTATCTCTTGCATCGTGTCTTGACTAAAGTTTACAGCTTTAGCAGTATCCAAGAAGTGACGAGGCAGGATTTTACTTATCTCATACTTCTTGCCTTTTGTTGCTTTCAATCCCATTGCCAGCTTAAGCTTTCTGATATTGAGCCCTTTTCCTCCCAGTAGTGGGTAGGCTGACAAAATATCGTAGAATGGAGTGAGTCTGTAGCTGCCTCCTCTATCAATATAGATAGAAAAGTTTTTCGCATGCCCATCTGTAGCGCCAATGAGCCACTGAAATACTTGGAATCTCATGAAGTTATATCGATCTTCTAGAGCATTACTTGACCCCATTAACAACTTCATGATCTGAACTATACCGGGACCACCTTGAGATTCGTACTTAATGGATGATGGCATACCAAATACTTGGCAGGTATCTTCCTGAGGTAAGCGTAGCAAGCATGTTCTGTCTTTTGTCCAGCGTCTATCAAAGCGCTCTACAGCTAAAGCTTTTATGTTGTCTGTTTTGATTATATTGACGTTGGGAACTGCAAACCCCAGAGCTCTGGCTAACTTAATACAAAGGTACTCGTTTTCTACGCTATCTTTGAGATCTAAGGTCGCGTTGGCTTGTTGTATTTCACCTATTGGCAGTTTAATGATGTGAGTGGTGGGGGTGTTTCCTTTCGGTATACACCATTGATCATCAATGAATAATAGAGCTGTTTTCTCTTGAACACCTGCCACGGAGATTCTAAAGTCTTCTTCTTCTTCAAGCATTCCGAGCGGAATATCAGACTTGTATGCAGAAAGAACAGTTTCTAGTTTTTTGTCATCAAGGACTTCGTAGCTAAGTGGCTCTTTATTATAGGGGAGGTCTGGAGGAAGTAAAGCAATCGCACCAACACTGTCTTTTCCTATTTCTTTCAGGAGATCAAATGGTTGTTTGGATGACGCCTTGTATCTTGCAACGATTCTATCTCTGACTTGAGGGCTGTCTGGCAAGAGATTGTCAAAATAGTTTATAACTGCATCGGAAGTGATAGCTGGTAATTGAAGTTTTAAAGACAATGATAGTGGTCGAGTCACCGCATTGGTTAACCAGTTTTTATCATATTGAAAAGTGTGAGCACCATTCTTATGTTTCTCTAGAGTACCAACAAGTTCACCATTCATGTATGCGATTAGCTTCTGCATTACCAACTCCCATCATCATTTTCATCTGACGAAGCTACCTGTGATTTATCGTGGATACTCAATGTTAGATCCATTGCTTGGGCAAGCTTAAAGAAGGTAGAAAGTGTTGTTTTGTTAGGGTTGTTTTCGAAGTTCGAGATGGTGGCTTGCTTGATGCCGACTTTTTTTGCTAACTCTGATTGAGTCCATCCATTTTGTTGACGTATCAGCAACATCATATCTGCTAGCTGCTTTGGACTATAAATCATTTTCCAGCCCTCAATCGACTAAATATACTTGATATCCTTACTAGGGGATATTTGGATTCTTATCCCTTAGTGAGGATAAGTTGTGTAATATCCCTATTAGGGGATAATTGCTAATATATCCTCTAGTGAGGATAATAGAACACTTTTCTAAACGTTCGAGTGGTGGTAAATGAAATCTGTGACCCGCAACTCACGAGTACTGAATTTAATGATACAAAAAGGGCGCTAACTATAAAGTTAGCGCCCTTTCCAAACGTTTGGTGGAGCTGGCGGGAGTTGAACCCGCGTCCAAAAATCATTCATCATTGGTACTACATGCTTAGTCGATCTTTAAATTCACCAAGTACCTGCGAACCGACACGCTAGTAAATGACTATCCTGAATTGTAATTCGCCGTTCATCTCTCAGGCGGGAGAATCCGGGCTAGCGCGTTTGGGTTTGATCTCTCGTTGGTCCCCGTCTTACGTGCGGAAGCTAGGGCGAGAGAGCTCTGAGCAGGTTATTAAGCTGCTAGTGCGTAGTTTTCGTCGTTTGCGACTATTTTTTTGCGGCTTTTTACGTGGCCAACCGCCCCACGGCATGCACCTCAGACTGCAAAATTCCTGTCGAATCCTAAATCAGCCCCAAAGTGTTCCTCGCATAGTACCAGAAAAGTATAACCTGTCTAGACTTGTGCGTTTAAGTGCTCAATATTAGCGCAGCGAGCTTTTCATTACGCGCGCTTTTTCACGTGCCCAATCTTTTTCTTTAAGATCAGTACGCTTATCGTGCAGCTTCTTACCTTTCGCAACACCAATTTTCATCTTCACCCAAGAGCGAGACCAATATAGTGAAAGAGCAGTAAGTGTCATACCTTCGCGGTTGATCCTACCAAGTAGGTTATCAAGCTCGCGACGGCTAAGGAGTAGTTTACGCACACGAGTAGGGTTCGCCACTACGTGTGTCGATGCTTGGTTAAGAGGGGTAATGGTCATGCCACTAACGAAGGCTTCGCCGTCACGCATAAATACGTAACTTTCTGCGATGTTAGCTTTGCCTTGACGAAGGGACTTAACTTCCCAGCCTTGAAGCTCCATTCCCGCTTCGATTTCATCATCGATGAAATACTCGTGGCGAGCTTTCTTATTGACAGCGATGGTATTGCTACCCGCTTTTTGTTTAGATTTTTTCTTTGCCATAATGGCTGCATTATACGGCTAGGAACTAAGTTAGGAAATCCCTTTATTTGCGCTGAGTGCAAATAAAAGTAAAATTGCTCCAAGCTTGAAGTTCAAGTGGAAGTGATGAGGAGTCAATATGAAGCAAGTTAGTCGCTCTGCGTTGGTGTCGTTTAGTGCCAAGCAGATGTTCGACTTAGTGAACGATGTAGCGAGCTACCCAGAATTTTTGCCGGGTTGTTCAGGTTCACGAGTTATTGAATCGAGCTCAAATGCGATGGTGGCTTCTGTTGATGTTGCGAAAGCAGGGATTAGTAAGACTTTCACCACCGCTAACGAGCTGGTGGAGGGGGAAGCGATCGTAATGAAGCTCGTCGATGGGCCATTTAAAACACTCAAAGGTGGATGGTTTTTCACTCCGTTAGACGAACAGGCATGTAAAGTAGAACTTAAGTTAGAGTTCGAGTTTTCAAGCAAAATGATTGAGATGGCGTTTGGTAAGGTTTTCAACGAGTTGACCAACAACATGGTTAACGCATTTACCAAGCGTGCAAAACAGGTGTACCCAGCTTATGAGTATTGAGTCTGAGATGATTCATGTTGAAGTCGTATACGCTCTACCGCAAGAACAACGAGTGTTTACGTTAGTGGTTAATCAATCGATGACGGTTGAAGAGATTATCGCTCAATCTGGAGTGCTTGAGCTTTACCCAGAGATTGATCTGAAAACCAATAAGGTTGGAGTGTTCAGCCGTAACGTAAAACTCAATGCGACGGTTAATGACAAAGACCGTATCGAAATCTACCGTCCGCTATTGGCTGATCCTAAAGAGATTCGCCGTAAGCGCGCCGAGCAAGCCAAAGCCTCTGGTGCTGCTGATCCTGTCACTGGCGGTAAGAAGAATCCTCTGAGGAAGGAAGGCTAAAGAGAGCGAATGGACTTCGCCCGCGGGAATCGAAAACGGGCTTTGCCCTTCGAGAGGAGAGCAACGCTATATACCGTCATTCCCTAGATTGACGAAGGAAGGAGTAGGGAATCTCCATTCTTCATCGACTTGCTGTAAGAGAGCCCCAACTCGTTCGCACCTCACTCTTGAGGATGACAGCTTAATTTATTGAAATAAAAAGGGTTGACACCATGTGTCAACCCTTTGATATTTCTCGCTTCTCGTTAGTTAATACTCTCAAAGAAGTCATTGCTTGCCGGGAAGTCGCCGGCTACTTCTACCAACTGGCCGTCATCGTTAAAGTTAACGATTAGGTTCTTTTGGATTGGGTCATGGTGTCCTTCGGTATGATGATAAATGTAGTACCAAGTATCTGGGTAACCGTTCTCTATCAGCATTGGTGAGCCCATTACATAGCGTACTTGTTCTTTGGTCATGCCAAACTTCAGTTGTTCAACTGCGGTTTGTTCTACATAGTTGCCTTGGTTGATATCAATGCGGTACACCAACTTCTCTAGAAGAGAACAGCCAGTCAGCATTGTCATTGCTAGTGGTACAGCGATGAGCCACTTCTTTAATTGCATACTTAAATTCTTGTAACGGATAATAATCAAACTCAGCCGATAATAAACAAGCTAGGCGCCAAAGTAAAAAGCTGAAAGCGTTTTGAATTGTTTATGACCGTTATTTTTGAATTTGGTTGCAAAGTCAGGTCAAAATTCTTAACAAGAGGGAACTTTGACCCGCAAAAGCGTAGGTTAGGCAGCAACTAGGAGTTCCTTCGCATTGGCTAGAGTCGAGTCAGTAATCTCGCTTCCACCAAGTAAGCGCGCCAACTCTGATACGCGTTGTTCATTATTTAAGCGATGCATTTGTGTTTCTGTTTTTCCAGCTTTGGTTTGTTTTGCTACGAAGAGTTGTTCATGGCCACAACCAGCGACTTGAGGTAAGTGAGTTACACAAAGAACTTGGGTCGATTCACCTAACTTACGTAGCATTTTCCCAACGACGGCCGCTGTTGGGCCGCTGATACCCACATCAACTTCATCGAAGATCAGGCTCGGAGTATCAACTTTTTGCGCCGTGATTACTTGTATCGCGAGCGAGATTCGAGAAAGCTCACCACCTGATGCTACTTTGGCAATTGGTTGCATTGGTTGGCCTGGGTTGGTTGACACTACGAAGCAAACAGTATCTAGGCCGATAGGCGACGGGTGAGTGCCTTCTGTTGTCACTTCAATACGGAATTGAGCTTTTTCCATGCTCAGTTCGTGCATGCTTGCGGTGATGAGTTTATTGAGTTCTTTCGCGTAGCGCGCTCGAGACTTATGCAGTTTTTCTGATGCAGCAATAAAAGATTGGTAGTTAGCTTCAACAATTTGCTCTAACTCCCCTAAGCGTTCGTCTGAGCAATCTAGTGCTTGGATCTGCTCTAATAGATCTTGATGGTGCTGATAGAGCTCTTCTGGCATTACATGATGCTTTCTGGCAATCGACATCACTTTAGAGAAGCGCTCTTCAACGTAAGCCATACGAGCAGGGTCTACATCGATATTATCGAGGTAGTTGCGTAACTCGCTGTTTGCCTCTTCAAGCTGGATCATCGCTTCAGCGACCATGTTAGGTAGCTCAGTTAAGGTTTCATCCAGTTCAGCGAGTTGAATTAAGGACTGACTGGCCGATTGGAGAATACCAAGCGCGTTAACCTCTTCACCTTCGTAAATAAGCTCGATCGCTTGTTGGCAGGTCGAGGCGAGCTCTCCGCAGTTTGACAGGCGTTTGTGTTCTTGTTCGAGTTCTTCATATTCACCCTCCGCAAGAGAAAGTTCATTAAGCTCTTTGAATTGGTATTCAAGAAGCTGTTTCTGGGCTAGGTTTGCAGCGCTGTTTTCTTTTAACTGCTTTAGGTTATTGTCAGCCTGACGCCAAGTTTGGTATGCGTTACGCGTATTTTTGAGTAGATTTGTATGGCCCGCGTATTGGTCAAGCATCGCCATTTGGTACTCACTCTTCATTAGCTGATGATGAGCATGTTGACCATGGATATTTATCAGTAGTTGGCCCAACGTTTTTAGCTGAGAAAGAGGAACGGGACTACCGTTAATGAAGGCTCTAGAACGACCTTCTTTACTAATGATACGGCGCAGAATGCAGTCGCTGCCATCTAGCAGATCGTTATCTTCCAACCAGCGGGTTGCGTTAATATTGTTCTCAAGGGAGAAAGCTGCACTTACCTCAGTTTTCTCTTCACCTTGACGTACCATGCTGGCTTCCGCGCGCCCGCCTAAACATAAACCGAGGGCGTCAATGGCGATGGATTTGCCTGCGCCAGTCTCACCGGTAATGGTTGTCATTCCTTTGGATAGCTCTAGCTGTAGAGACTTAACAATTGCAAAATTATTAACACTTAGATGAGCCAGCATTTTATGTACCTGTTTAAATGAACAATACTGTATAAGAAAACAGTATATACTGTTTCTTTATACAGTAAAGATGCAGGTGAGATTTTTTGTGATCGGGAGCAGATCGCTTCGCTTCGAGATCGGACTACGTCCGTTCCCGCATCCCGCTTCTTTAGGAAAGTGCTCCAAACCCAAAAAGGGTTGACGCAGTACGCCAACCCCTCAAAACTTCTCCAACTCTTAAAACAACCGGCTCGACCAACCTAGCTTGTTTCTCAGTACGTGGTAATAGCTGTAGTCTTTGGGGTGGATCAGCTTAAGTACGTTCGGACTTTGGTAGACATGCACTTCATCACCGGGAGAGACGGGCAGTGAAACTTGACCGTCGCAGCTTACTTCTTGTGTGCCTCGGTTATCTGGTGACACGATCAGCTTGATACGGCGCTTGCTATCAACAACCAGTGGGCGGCTAGAAAGTGTGTGTGGGAACATCGGCACTAACGAAATTGAGTTCAAACTTGGTGAAAGGATAGGGCCACCGCCGGAAAGCGAGTAGGCTGTTGATCCCGTTGGCGTTGACACGATCAATCCATCTGCTCGTAAGGAGAAAGCGAAGATGTCATCAATGTAAACTTCAAACTCGATCATATGAGCAACTTGGCCTGGGTGGAGTACCGCTTCGTTTAACGCTGCATTGTGACTTTTTACTTGATTGTGTCTGTGCACTTCCGCTTCAAGCAAGAAGCGCTCTTCTTCGATAAACTCGCCAGCAAGTACGGCAGAGAGCGAGGCTTGAAAATCCTCGGGGTCAAGGTCGGTTAGGAAGCCAAGGTTGCCACGGTTTACTCCAATGACAGAGATATCAAACCTTGATAGAACACGTGCCGCACCAAGCATATTTCCGTCGCCACCCACTACGATGGCTAAATCGGCTATCCGCCCCAATTCAATTAGGCTAGCAAAGTCTTTTTGTGGAATATCGTCTAAGATCTCACTTAATCTATTATCGATATACACTTTGTAACCTTCGTTTTGAAGCCAGGTATAGAGCTCGCGATGAGTCGCTATAGCTTGTTGATCTCTTGGTTTTCCAATGATGGCGATCACTTCAAAAAGTTTTTTCATAGGTTTTCCGCACCAAATAGGCTTGATTCGACAATCTTCATCCCCATAATAATGGCAAGTTAGCTATTTATGCGAATTTTTGTGTGCTCCAATGCGATAAACGTGATGCGTTGGTGACCAATAAAGATGAATTCTGGAGAGATTATGAGCAACGAAGAAAACAAAGTTACAGAAGAAGAGCTGGATCAAATCATCGAAGAAGCTGAAAAAGTAGAAGCGGCTGCTCAAGATGCAGAAGCAGAGCTTGAAGAGATTGGTGATGAGAAAGACGCGAAGATTGCTCAACTTGAAGCGGCTCTTCTAACGAGCGAAGCAAAAGTTCAAGAACAGCAAGACAGCGTATTACGTGCAAAAGCTGAAGTTGAAAACATGCGTCGTCGTACTGAAACTGAGATCGACAAAGCTCGTAAGTATGCTTTGAACAAGTTTGCTGAAGAGCTACTTCCTGTTATCGATAACTTGGAGCGTGCGATTCAGGCAGCTGATACTGAAAATGAAGTGGTTAAGCCTCTGCTAGAAGGTGTTGAGCTGACTCACAAGACGTTTGTCGACACGGTTTCTAAGTTTGGTCTCACTGAGATCAACCCTGAAGGTGAAGCGTTCAACCCTGAAAAGCACCAAGCTATGTCTATTCAAGATAGCCCTGACCACGAGTCAAACACGGTTATGTTTGTAATGCAGAAAGGTTACGAGCTAAATGGTCGTGTAATCCGCCCAGCTATGGTTATGGTTGCGAAGTAACATCCCCCACCTGTTTTAAACGAAGGGAGGCTTTTGCCTCTCTTTTTTGATCCCGTCAGACCAGTTCTTGCCCCTCAAGATAAATAATTGATTTAGCGAACTTATCCATATCCAGTCGTAGTCTGAGAATTAATTTCTGATTTGAAATTTGTAACATTATAGTAAACAAAGTCTTTATCTTGTAACTTTTGTGTGTATTATGTGCGAACTCTGCCGAATAACTTGGCGGAATAAACTATAAAATCATAAATTAACAACACAACATTCTGGAGATGAAAGATGGATAAGTCGCTTTCAAGCAAGATATTTGTAGGCTTGTTTGCTGGTCTGCTCATTGGTACTGCAATTCAGTACCTATTCAGTGGAATTGTAATCTTCGACATTTACCTTCTAGGTGCCGCAGAGGGCGCGGGTGGTATGTTCGTATCACTGATTAAATTGCTCGTTGTACCTTTGGTCTACGTGTCAATTGTATGCGGTATCGTTGACTTGAAAGACATCACTGCTTTTGGTCGTTTAGGTGGTAAAACTTTTGCTTTATATATCTTTAATACCATCATCGCTATTACTGCCGCATTAACGGTTGGCATGATTTTCCAACCAGGGGCAGACGCTAACCTAGCTGGAACTATCTCAGAGACGGTTAAGCTAACGACGACCGAAACTCCAGACATTTTCTCACTAGTCGTTAACATCGTTCCTAGCAACCCAGTTCAAGCGTTTGCGAACGGAGATATGTTACAAATCATCTTCATGGCAATCCTGACAGGTTTAGCGATTCAAGCGCTTGACTCGCGTGGTGGCCCAGCGATTCGTACATTCAAGATGGCGAATGAGATCATGATGAAACTGGTTGGGTTGGTTATGAGCCTAGCGCCATACGGTGTGTTTGCACTAATGATTCAACTAGGTGCAACGCTAGATGCGAATACATTGATGTCGGTTGCAGGTTACGTAGCACTAGTTGTTGCAATGCTAGTGTTTTGGATCTTCTTCTTCTACCCAATGGCAGTGGGCATTGCGACAGGGACTTCACCTAAGGCATTCCTACGCGCTACACGTGAGCAGATTTTATTCTCTCTATCGACAGCAAGCTCAAATGCAACTATTCCTGTAACTATGCGTACTCTGACGGAAAAATTGCAGGTTTCAAAATCAGTCGCTGGTTTCGGTGTGCCGTTAGGGGCAACAATGAACATGTCTGGTGTATCTATTTACATCGCATTAGCGACTATTTTCGTAGCCAACGCATTTGGCCAGCCAATCAATACCGCTGATTTGTTCACTTTAGGTCTAACGATCCTACTTCTATCAATAGGTGCTGGCGGTGTTCCTGGTGGCGGCGTAGTTATGGTCGGTGTTCTTCTTCACCAACTGGGTCTTCCACCTGAAGGTCTGGCAATCATCGCTGCAGTTGACCGCATTAACGATATGTTCTGTACATCTTCAAACGTAGTAGGCGATACCGCTGTAAACACTATCGTTGCTAAAACAGAAGGTGAAATCGGTAAAGATGAAGCGGAAGTAGAAGCAAAGCCTGTCGAAGCTTAACGACTAAAACCACAGGTTATAAATAGACAGAATTTCAAAGCGAGCCTTAGGGTTCGCTTTTTTTACATTTTTTTTCATGCCCTCCCTTGAAAAGCCATTTCCTGCCCTTATCTATTGGGCATAGAGAAGCAAACATCATTATTTTTGTTTGTGAGCAAGGGTTGAAACCCGATTCTCCATCCCCACATAGGGGATATAGCAAAACGAAAATAGAAATTTATTCGGAGATAGCCTGATGGGTAAAATCATTGGTATTGACTTAGGTACTACTAACTCATGTGTTGCTGTACTAGACGGCGACAAACCACGTGTAATTGAAAACGCAGAGGGTGAGCGTACCACTGCATCGGTAATTGCTTACACAGACGGTGAAACGCTAGTAGGTCAACCGGCAAAACGTCAAGCAGTTACTAACCCAACTAACACGCTATTTGCAATTAAGCGTCTTATTGGTCGTCGTTTCGAAGACGAAGAAGTTCAGCGTGACATCGAAATCATGCCTTACAAAATCATTAAGGCTGACAACGGTGATGCTTGGGTAGAAGCGCAAGGCCAAAAAATGGCGGCTCCTCAGGTTTCTGCTGAAATCCTTAAGAAAATGAAGAAAACTGCAGAAGACTTCCTTGGTGAGGAAGTAACTGGCGCAGTTATCACTGTACCTGCTTACTTCAACGATGCACAGCGTCAAGCAACGAAAGATGCTGGTCGTATCGCAGGCCTAGAAGTTAAACGTATCATCAACGAACCAACAGCGGCTGCTCTAGCGTATGGTCTAGACAAGCAAGGCGGCGATCGCACTATCGCTGTATACGACCTTGGTGGTGGTACATTCGACATCTCTATCATCGAGATCGACGAAGTTGAAGGCGAGAAAACGTTCGAAGTATTAGCAACTAACGGTGACACTCACCTAGGTGGTGAAGACTTCGATAACCGCATGATCAACTACCTAGTTGAAGAGTTCAAGAAAGAGCAAGGTATCGATCTTAAGAGCGATCCTCTAGCAATGCAGCGTGTTAAAGAAGCAGCGGAAAAAGCGAAAATCGAGCTTTCTTCTACTACTCAAACTGACGTAAACCTACCTTACGTGACTGCAGATGCAACGGGTCCTAAGCACATGAACGTTAAAGTAACGCGTGCGAAACTAGAATCTCTAGTTGAAGACCTAGTACAACGTTCTCTTGAGCCACTAAAAGTTGCTCTAGCTGACGCTGATCTATCTGTAGGCGACATTACTGACGTTATCCTAGTAGGTGGTCAGACTCGTATGCCTATGGTTCAAGCGAAAGTTGCTGAGTTCTTCGGTAAAGAAGCTCGTAAAGACGTGAACCCTGATGAAGCAGTAGCAATGGGTGCTGCAGTTCAAGGTGGTGTACTTGCTGGTGATGTTAAAGACGTACTTCTACTAGACGTTACTCCTCTGTCTCTAGGTATCGAGACGATGGGCGGCGTAATGACTAAGCTGGTTGAGAAGAACACTACTATCCCAACCAAAGCGAACCAAGTTTTCTCTACAGCAGAAGATAACCAAAACGCAGTAACTATCCACGTTCTTCAAGGTGAGCGTAAGCAGGCGATGTACAACAAGTCTCTAGGTCAATTCAACCTAGAAGGCATTCAGCCAGCACCACGTGGTATGCCACAAATCGAAGTAACTTTCGATCTAGATGCGGACGGTATCCTACACGTATCTGCGAAAGATAAGTCGACGGGTAAAGAGCAGAAGA
This sequence comes from Vibrio sp. M260118, assembly GCF_036533755.1. Taxonomy (NCBI): domain Bacteria; kingdom Pseudomonadati; phylum Pseudomonadota; class Gammaproteobacteria; order Vibrionales; family Vibrionaceae; genus Vibrio; species Vibrio sp. M260118. The sequence continues at coordinate 28,075 of NZ_JATABG010000005.1, forward strand.
TCACTATCCAAGCTTCTGGCGGTCTAAGCGATGAAGACATCGAGAAAATGGTACAAGAAGCAGAAGCGAACAAAGAAGCGGACAAGAAGTTCGAAGAGCTAGCAACTGCACGTAACCAAGCTGACCAAATGATTCACGGTACTCGTAAGCAAGTTGAAGAGGCAGGTGATGCACTTCCAGCAGACGAGAAAGAGAAGATTGAAGCAGCTATCTCTGAGCTAGAAGAAGCACGTAAGGGCGAAGACAAAGAAGCGATCGACGCGAAAGTTCAAGCACTTATGACAGCAGCTCAAAAGCTAATGGAAATCGCTCAGCAACAAGCTCAAGCACAACAAGGCGCTGAAGCTGGTGCAGAACAAGCACAGCCTCAAGACGACGTAGTTGATGCGGAGTTTGAAGAAGTTAAGGAAGACGGCAAGAAGTAATTCTTGATTCGACATACTTAATTTAGTTTCTTGCGGGCGTTTGAGGTAACTCATACGCCCGTATGTTTGTAAGTAGCAGTTTATGGATACTAGTCCCTAGTTCCTAGATTTAGGAATGACAATACTCTAGGCACTAGGAACTAGCATCTAGTCTCTTAAGTAGTTTTAATTGGTGACGAAGAACATGTCAAAACGTGATTTTTACGAAGTATTAGGCGTAAGCCGCGATGCATCAGAGCGTGATATTAAGAAGGCGTACAAGCGCCTAGCGATGAAATTCCACCCGGATCGCAATCAGGGTGATGACAGCGCCGCAGATAAGTTTAAAGAAGTAAAAGAAGCGTACGAAGTCCTTCTTGATCCGCAGAAGAAAGCCGCTTATGACCAGTATGGTCATGCTGCTTTTGAACAAGGCGGTATGGGTGGTGGCGGCTTCGGTGGTGGCAGCGCCGATTTTGGTGACATCTTTGGTGATGTGTTTGGTGATATTTTCGGCGGTGGTCGTCGTGGTGGCGGTGGTCATCGTGCTCAGCGTGGCGCAGACCTTCGTTACAACATGGAGCTGTCTCTTGAAGAAGCGGTTCGTGGTGTATCGAAAGAGATCGAAGTGCCAACATTGGTTCACTGTGACTCTTGTGAAGGCACAGGTGCGAAGAAAGGCACCTCTGCTGAAACCTGTGGTACCTGTCATGGTCACGGCCAAGTTCAGATGCGTCAGGGCTTCTTTGCGGTTCAGCAGACCTGTCCTACCTGTAATGGTAAAGGTAAGATCATTAAAGAGCCATGTAACGTATGTCATGGTCAAGGCCGTAAGCAAAAGACCAAAACTCTTAACGTTAAGATCCCTGCTGGCGTAGATACTGGTGATCGCATTCGTCTATCTGGTGAAGGTGAAGCGGGTGAACACGGCGCACCAGCAGGTGACTTATATGTACAGGTTCATGTTAAAGAGCACCATATCTTCGAGCGTGATGGCAACAACTTGTACTGTGAAGTGCCAGTAAGCTTCGCGATGGCAGCACTTGGTGGCGAAGTTGAAGTTCCAACCCTTGATGGTCGAGTGAACCTTAAAGTACCAACAGAAACTCAAACTGGCCGTATGTTCCGTATGCGCGGTAAGGGCGTTAAGGGTGTTCGTGGCGGCGGTATTGGTGACCTTATCGTGAAGCTAGTTGTTGAAACTCCGGTTAACCTAAGCTCTCGTCAAAAAGATCTGCTTAAAGAATTTGAAGAGTCTTGCGGCGGTGAGGCGGCAACTAAGCATAAGCCAAAATCTGAAGGTTTCTTCAACGGTGTGAAGAAGTTCTTTGATGACCTAACTAGCTAAGGTGAGCTAACCTAGCAATATGATTTGAAAGCCTGCTACTCAACATTAGCAGGCTTTTTTAATTTCTAGTTCAGAGAGAGACTACGGCCAGCAATCTTCAGGCACCATTTCACCCAACTGATTGATACTTAATTCGCTATATAAGGCCCCGTTACAACGATCTTTGAGTTGAGAGCCTAGCGCGGTAGCGGTGATAGTGTAAGTGGATTCGGTTGCTGAGATAGCGATCTCAAAACGATCGCTATCTAGCGTACAAAAATCGCACTCACCATCGGTAAGAACAGTATCCGCCGCAACCAGATAACTCGTTGTATATTCGCGTTCTAGCTCTAATTGCACCATGGCAATATTAGCCAGAGCTGTGGTTCGATGGGACTGCAGCACATGTATATGATAGCTAGGGTAGGCGATGGTACACAGTGCGCCTATTATCACTACGCAAATCAGTAACTCGATCAACGTCATCCCTTCTACTCGATTTTCTCGTATTTTACACAAACTTGTTCGAATCATTTCCAAGCCTTCCTGACTGACATCCCATCTATTTTTATTAGCTGCTAGCATTGCCTCAAGGCTGAATTTTTCTTTCATCTGGCATTACATAGGAATTTGGGAAATGTCTCGCGGCTTCACTCTGCTCGAACTACTTATCTCTATTGTGGTACTAGGCTGCATGCTGGCCATAGGGCTCCCTAGTTTTCGCTCGTTGAGCATAGACGCTCAGATGGTGAGAGCCGCCAATGAGCTTCATGGTTTTTTTAACCAAGCGAGGTCTGAGGCGATTAAACGCAATCGTGATTTATGGGCGCACTTTTCTTTTGATAGTTACCCTGCTGTGGCCCACGAGTGGACGCTAACCTTGACGGAATCAGAGACCGCAGGATCTGCAGAGATATTGTTGGTTCTTCAAGGAAGTGTATTTAAAAGCCTTAAACTGGATTGGACTTACACGGCAGATAAGATCAAATTCAGTGGCCTTCGTGGCCGTATCAAAGACGGCAGTTTGAGTTTTTATCCGGACGGGCAGCAGAGCGATGCGCTACGCATTAAAACCTCTTTTGCTGCCAATCGAGTGATGGTTTGTGGTGTGAGTCGGAGTCGCTATGGTTTTCCACGCTGTTAACTTTCGACATCAATATGGGAACACACTGATTGAGCTACAGATCGCGTCGTTAGTTGGATTAATGGTTCTCGGCACAATAGGCTCGGTGTTTATTCAGGGTTTTAAGCTAACTAATGAGAGAAGTAAGCAACTACTTCTCGAGCAAAGCCTTTCCACTGTGATGATGCAGATTAAAGAAGATATCCACCGTGCAGGCTTCAATACTGACCAAGGGCACACGGCTGTATTGTCTGGGGCTTTGGCCACTATTCATGTTGACCCCGAGCAAGAGCTTGTAGGGTATGTTTATCATATAGAGTCCGAGGGAACCGAGTCTTTTCGCAACGTCGTGTTTAAGCGTGAGGAGTCTAGCAGCCCGAGTGGGGGGAGTATGCTTAAAATATGTGAGAAGCACTCCTCGCAGCCGTTGTCAGTCGAGGCTGTGGCTCTTTCAGGACCTGGAGGTTTCTGCTTTAACCTTTTTAATCCTAAACAGATTTCTATTTCAAACTTCTCTGTTCAAAGTCAAACGGTTGCGAGCGAGATGATGAGCTCGAGAATGGTGACACTCTCACTTACAGGGCATCTTCTCGCTCGGGTAAATCGTGAACACCGAGTGGAAATGACAGTGCTGCAGAGAAATCAGTGATGAGCCGTTCTCAACAACAAGGCATTGTCACTCTACTTGTCACTTCTATGTTAGCGATTGCAGCGTTAATGCTGAGCCTAGCCAGTTATCGAGGTCTGTTTTATCAGATCAAGCAGGCACAAAATGAACTTAAAGCGAGGCAGGAACACTGGCTAGCAGAAGGCGGTATTGAGTGTGCATACGCGTACCTTCACTCTTTTCCTGAGCGCCTCAATAGCCTATTGGAACAAGGGAGCGCTGAACTTAATGATGTGTGCAAGCAAGAAACTGGGATGAATGATATCTATGTAGAAGCGCTAGAAGAGGACAGTTATATATTACACACTATTGGGCCGAGTTCGACCCTGCGACGCTACTTTCATTACCGCGAAGTGACTGGGATGGGAGCGATTCAGTCACGGGCCAACCTGCGCTTGATAGGAAGCTTTGAGATTTCTTCCGACGCACCTAGGTTTACTCACCTTGATGGGCACTATCCTTGTGTCGCGGTTCAGTATGCGTCACATGTCGTCTATGAGGTGGGTGGAAGTGAAGGGGCACTGAAAACAGGATTTCCGCTAATTAATGGGCCTTTTAATGGCTTTGAAGGGGAATGTGCGGATAGTCATATCACGATGCTAACAAGCAATCAGAGTAGCTTGGTTGAACCGAATAATTTCAACCAAGATTTCGTCAAAAATGCTCAGCTAGATACGTTTAAAAACTACTTTAATAGAGAGAATAACCCTGAGAACATTGCGTTGCTCAAAGAACAGTATCAAGTTTTTAGCTTGGCAAGTGTTGCCGATGGGCATGATTGCGCTGAAGTGATTAATGACAACCTTACCCTTGCGCAAAACAAATTATGGATTGAAGGCCATTGTATTCTCACTTCACCATTGACTATTTCTTGGCCCTCTTCCTTAGTGGTTGAAAACGGGATTTTCTCTGCAACAGGAAATCATGAATTTTCAGGCTCTGTTTATCATTTAGTTGATATGTCGCTTCCTGACTTTTCCCCAACGAAAATCGAAGAGTATTGGGCAGAGGTTAGCTATAAAAGTGCCATTAAGGACTGGCTAACTAGTGGTACCGTCTACTTTGATAACGGCTCCTTTCGCCCTAAAGGTGGGATGTATTTTGATGCCTTGGGCGGCGAGGCAGTACTAAAAGGCTCCTACGATATAGATTACTCAGCAGCCAACAATGTTGTGCAAGGGCGTAAGGCATTCACATGGCTTAGAGGTGGTTGGTTTGCGCAGTAACTGGCGAGGTTTTTCTCTATTAGAGGTACTGATTGCTCTGTTGTTAGTTGCTATTGCGAGTCTATCGCTGATTGCGGTGCAAGTGAGAATGGAGCAGCGTGCAGACTATGCAAGTTCGAGTAGTAAAGCGCTGAGTTTAATTGAGCAAAAGCTTGAATGGTTTCGCTCTCGAGGCGCAAACAGTATGCAGTCGGAAATTTTGCCTGCTAATTTTGATTCTATGGCTAGTGGCTCAGATATCCATGGCGCATTCACAATTGCGTGGCAGATTAGTTCGCCATCTTCTTCACTAGAAACTTCATTGAAGCAAATAGCGTTGACGGCAGAGTGGAAGGATCGTTTCGGTAAAACTTACTCTTTGAGCGTAAAAACTATGCTATCTCGCCACAGTGAATTCTAAAACAACTAGATGCATATTTGCGTTTATCTTTCTTTATTACTTAGTGGTGCTCTTTATATTTTGCATTTGCGTTTCACTGTTGTGTACTTTTTTTGGGGTTAAGTGTTTTATTTTTGTTGTACGTTAATCGCGTTTTTGCAAAATATGTCTCCAATTATGGAAAAACCCTTGGATTGTTGTGCTTTATTAGAGCAGATTAACTAGAATACCTGCTGAAATCGAGACCGTTATAATAATTTCACAAAGGTCTACCGTAACAACATCACATATGGAGTTACCATGAGTAACCAAGCTATTAAAAAAGCTCCGTCACAACAAGTAAGCGGTATGGACCGCTTCCTAAACTTTATCGAACGAGCCGGTAACAAAATCCCGGATCCAGCAATTCTATTTTTCTGGGCGTTAGTCATTACTTGGGGTGCATCAGCACTATTATCGAACGTTTCGTTTGACCTGATTAATCCACGTTCAGGCGAAGCACTTGCAATTAATAACCTTTTAACTGGCGAATCTCTAGCAAGTTTCCTCGCAAACATGGTAACCACATTTACTGGTTTTGCACCGTTAGGCATCGTACTTGTTGCCATGCTTGGTGTGGGTGTTGCTGACTCTTCTGGCTTTATTACAACTGGCCTTAAGAAGATGTTGAACTTTACGCCAGCTAAACTACTTACTCCAATGCTAATCCTAGTTGCTATTGTATCTCATACAGCGGCAGATGCAGGGTACGTACTAGTTATTCCACTAGGCGGTATCATTTTCCACGCGGCGGGTCGTCACCCATTGGCGGGTATCGCGGCGGCATTCGCTGGTGTATCTGGTGGTTTCTCAGCTAACTTTATTCCTTCAGGCATCGACCCACTTTTAGCAGGCTTTACTCAGACAGCAGCACAAGTTCTGGACCCTGAGTATGTAGTTAACCCATTAGCAAACATCTTCTTTACTGGTATTTCTTCTATCATCATCGTTGCTATCGGTTGGTGGGTGACTGAGAAAATCATCGAGCCTCGTTTAGCAAAAACACCAATTGATGAAGACGCAGAAAAAGCACCGGATCTAGGTTCATTTACAGAGCTAGAATCTAAAGCTTTCCGTTATGCGGGTTGGGCTATGGTAGCGGGTATTGCACTGCTTATCGCGGCAATCATTCCTGAGAACTCTGCACTTCGTTCGCCTGATGGCGAAATCACCGCATTTACCGCACCGTTAATGAAATCAATTGTTCCATTGATTTTCATCCTGTTCATTATTCCAGGCTACGTATACGGTAAGGTATCGGGTACATTTAAGACGAGTAACGACGTCATCAAAGCAATGTCAGACACCATGGCGACTATGGGTGCGTACATTGTAATGTCATTCTTCTGTGCTCAATTCCTATCGGCGTTTGCTCAATCAAACATTGGTACTATGCTCGCGCTGTACGGTGCTGAGGGTCTGAAAGCGATGAATTTACCTGGTGAAGCAACCATCATCGGTATGATTCTTCTAACGGCGGCTGTGAACCTTCTAATCGGTTCAGCATCAGCGAAGTGGGCATTGATTGGTCCAATTCTAGTACCAATGCTGATGGCGGTTGGTATCTCTCCTGAGCTATCTCAAGCGGCATACCGTGTAGGTGACTCTGTATCGAACATTATCTCACCACTTATGGTCTTCTTCCCATTGGTTGTGGTTTACTGTCAACGTTACGTTAAGTCGACAGGTATTGGTACGCTAGCGTCACTCATGATGCCATTCTCGATTGCTATGTTGATCGGTTGGTCTATCTTCCTAGTGGGATACTGGATGCTAGGCATTCCTTTGGGTATTCAAGCGCCATACACTTACACAATGTAAATACTGGCATATTTGGC
>NZ_JATABG010000006.1:0-32628 GCF_036533755.1 Vibrio sp. M260118
GCTTGTAGTAGTTATAACAAAAACCAAGTGACTTACTTGATATTCATTGTGAGCATCAATTAAAGCACTTGGTTGTCAGAAAAAAATTACGCTCAATCAAATAACTGATTGAGCGTAAAATTTGTTTAAGTTTTAATTACAGACGTTCTTCTAGCCATGGCTGAACTGTCTTGATTGCTTCAGGCAGAGCAGCAACATCAGTACCACCCGCTTGTGCCATGTCAGGACGACCGCCACCTTTGCCGCCAACTTGCTCAGCGACCATCTTCACTAAGTCACCAGCTTTTACTTTGCCGATAAGATCTTTGGTTACACCTGCGATTAAACCAATCTTGTCGCCGTTTACGTTGGCAATCATCACAACGCCACTACCCATTTGGTTTTTAGCATTATCGACCATAGTACGAAGGTTCTTAGGATCTGCCCCTTCCATGCCTGCGATTAGAACTTTAACACCGTTGATCTCTTGAGCTTTACCCATGATGTTAGCGCTTTCCGCTGCCGCCATCTTGTCTTTTAGTTTCTGGATCTCTTTCTCTAGAGATTTCGCTTTTGATGCCGATTCAGCTAGCTTCTCTTCGTACTTCGCTTGTTGCTCTTCAATCGCATCTAGCGCTGCATCACCCGTCACTGCTTCGATACGACGAATACCCGCTGCGATACCGCCTTCAGATGTAATCTTGAATAGGCCGATATCACCGGTATTTGATGCGTGAATACCACCACATAGTTCAGTCGAGAACTCACCCATTGAAAGAACACGAACTTCATCGTCGTACTTCTCACCAAATAGTGCCATCGCACCTTTCTGCTTTGCCGACTCGATGTCCATGATGTTAGTTTCAATCACATGGTTACGACGCACTTGTGCGTTAACTAGTCGCTCAACTTCTTTCAGCTCAGCTGGCGTTACCGCTTCTAGGTGAGAGAAGTCAAAGCGCAGGTTTTCAGGCTTAACAAGAGAGCCTTTCTGCGCTACGTGCTCGCCCAAAACTTGGCGCAATGCCGCGTGCAGTAGGTGAGTGGCAGAGTGGTTTAGTGAGATAACCGCACGGCGCTCAGCATCAACAACCGCTGCTACTTTGTCGCCTTTCGCCAGCACACCTTCAGCAAGAACGCCGTGGTGCGCAATCGCGTTGCCAAGTTTTTGAGTGTCTTCTACTTTGAACAAGCCTGATTCCGTTTTCAGAACACCAGCATCACCACATTGACCGCCTGATTCCGCGTAGAAAGGTGTTTCACCAAGAATAACAATCGCTTTGTCACCTGCAGTTAGAGACTCAGTTGCTTCCCCTTCAACGAAGATTTCAGCAACGTTACTCTTGCCTTCAGTTGCTGTATAACCACAGAACTCAGAATCCACATCAGACTTAAGCGTTGCGTTATAGTCAGTACCAAACTGGCCGGCTTCACGAGCACGTTGACGTTGCTCTTCCATCGCTTTCTCAAAGCCAGCTTCATCAATGGTAAAGTCACGCTCACGTGCTACGTCGTTAGTTAAGTCAGCAGGGAAACCGTAAGTATCGTAAAGCTTGAATACGGTTTCGCCATCAAGCTCTTTGCCTTCAAGACCATCTAGCGCTTCATTAAGAATGATCATTCCGCGCTCTAGTGTGCGTCCGAAGTTCTCTTCTTCAATGCGAAGTACTTTTTCAACAAGCTCTTGCTGTTTCTTCAGTTCAACCGCAGCGCTACCCATCACTTCTGCTAATACGCCAACAAGTTTGTGGAAGAATACACCCTTGGCACCTAGCTTGTTACCGTGGCGAACTGCGCGGCGGATAATGCGACGAAGAACATAACCACGACCTTCGTTTGAAGGCATAACGCCATCAGCGATAAGGAATGAACAAGAACGGATGTGGTCAGCGATAACACGCAGAGACTGGTTCGATAGGTCTTCATGGTCTACGATCTCAGCCGTTGCTTTAATTAGCTTTTGGAATACATCGATTTCATAGTTTGAGTGAACGCCCTGCATAATTGCCGAGATACGTTCAATACCCATACCTGTATCAACAGCAGGCTTAGGTAGCGGTTCCATCGTGCCATCAGCATGACGGTTGAACTGCATGAATACGTTATTCCAGATCTCGATGAAACGGTCACCATCTTCTTCAGGTGTACCAGGACGGCCACCCCAGATATGTTCACCGTGGTCGTAGAAAATTTCAGTACATGGACCACAAGGACCTGTATCACCCATGGTCCAGAAGTTGTCTGACTCGTACTGCTTACCACCTTTCTTATCGCCAATACGTACGATACGATCAGCAGGAACACCTACTTTCTTGTTCCATATCTCGAAAGCTTCGTCATCGGTTTCGTAAACAGTTACCAATAAGCGATCTTTTGGCAGTTGTAGAGTTTCAGTTAGGAACTCCCAAGCAAATGCAATCGCATCTTCTTTGAAATAATCACCAAAGCTGAAGTTACCTAGCATTTCGAAGAAAGTGTGGTGACGAGCTGTAAAACCAACGTTTTCAAGGTCGTTATGTTTACCACCCGCACGTACACAACGCTGAGCCGTAGTTGCTCGTGTGTAGGCACGCTTTTCGGCGCCTAAGAAGCAATCTTTGAATTGGTTCATACCTGCGTTAGTAAATAGCAGGGTTGGATCGTTATGTGGAACCAACGATGAACTGTCTACGATTTGGTGTCCTTTGCCTTCAAAGAACTTGAGGAACGCGTTACGAACCTCATCAGTGCTCATGTACATGCAGCTCTTCCTGAAAATAGTCGAGTTAGAATTTTGCGCTATTGTAGATCATGGTTAACGCTACGACTAGTTTTCTCGCAGAAAAGAGCTTATTGAAGGGTTAATTCATCGCAAATCTATAAATTGTTAAGTTATTTGGCTTCACTCCTCAGCATTAGCGCTAAGTGCATAGCTGATTTGTTCGAAGCTGTAGCCGCGATATTGAAGAAAACGCACCTGCTTGGCGTACTCTTTTTGGTCTTTCGCGACTCTTCCCTTAAATTTCTTCTCCGCAGCCTGTTTCGCTAGATCAAACCAGTCTTGCGGCTCTTCTTCCATTGCTTTGTCCACCACCCAATCTGCGACTTTTTTCTGTTGCAGCTCTTGACGGATACGTCGCTCACCATGCCCTTTGTAGACATGCTGACGGACTTGGCTTTTGGCATAGCGCAGATCATCTAGGTAGTTATGATCTAAACAGAAGTTAACCGCTTCTTGAATCGCTTCTTCATCATAGCCCTTCAAAGTTAGCTTTTGGTAGAGCTCAAACTCACCATGATCACGGCGGCTAAGCAATTGGATAGCGGCTTCTTTGCTAGAAAGTGTCGGCGGTTTACGTTGAAACATAATCTCAATCTAGGATAGATATAACAAAGCCCCGCAATTGCAGGGCTTTAAGAAAAAAGAGAAGTTAGATTATAGCTCTTCTTGCTCTGGCATTTGGCCTAGCTCAGCATCATCCGGCTGAATTTCAGCTGGTGACAGTAACATCTCGCGCAGTTTCGCATCGATAGCTTGCGCAGCATCTAGGTTCTCACGTAGGAACTTACCTGCATTTGCTTTACCTTGACCGATCTTGTCACCGTTATAGCTGTACCAAGCACCTGCTTTTTCGATGAGCTTGTGCTTAACACCCAAGTCGATAAGCTCACCTTCACGGTTGAAACCTTGGCCATACATGATTTGCGTTTCAGCTTGCTTGAATGGAGCAGCAATCTTGTTCTTAACAACCTTGATACGAGTTTCGTTACCCACCACTTCGTCGCCTTCTTTGATAGAACCAGTACGGCGAATATCAAGACGAACAGATGCGTAAAACTTAAGTGCGTTACCACCTGTAGTTGTTTCTGGGTTACCGAACATCACACCAATCTTCATACGGATTTGGTTAATGAAGATACACATACAGTTCGATTGCTTAAGGTTACCCGTTAGCTTACGCATTGCTTGAGAAAGCATACGTGCTTGAAGACCCATGTGGCTATCGCCCATTTCGCCTTCGATTTCAGCTTTAGGTGTTAGTGCAGCTACTGAGTCAACAACCATAACGTCGATAGCGCCTGAGCGAGCTAGTGCGTCACAGATCTCTAAAGCTTGCTCACCCGTATCTGGCTGAGAAACAAGCAGTGCATCGATATCAACACCTAGTTTCTTAGCGTAAACGGGATCAAGTGCGTGCTCAGCATCGATAAATGCACAAGTCTTACCTTGTTTTTGCGCTGCAGCAATACACTCTAGAGTTAACGTTGTTTTACCTGAAGATTCTGGGCCGTAGATCTCTACGATACGCCCCATAGGCAGACCACCAGCACCTAGCGCGATATCCAAAGAAAGTGAACCTGTAGAGATTGTTTCTACATCCATTGCGCGGTTGTCACCAAGGCGCATGATTGAACCTTTACCGAATTGCTTTTCAATCTGACCTAGCGCAGCGGCGAGCGCTTTCTGTTTGTTCTCGTCCATCACTTTCTCCACATGACTCATCTATTTCGTGCTGATGATTATCAATTTAATTCTTCCGTTCAACTCTCTCGTTGAACAATCAATGCAAGCATTATACTGTTGATTCATACAGTGTCTATACCTGTATGAATATTTTTTAAATTTTGGTGATATCTACCTAATAAAGTCGGTAATTTAGATGTTCGGCAAGAGGCTAGTTTCTGGTTAACAGCTCTGTGTACAGTACTTTTAGCGCGTGCTCTACCGCTTGTTGTCGAACTTGCCCACGGCCCCCTGCAAAACAAATTGTCTCGACCTTTTGCCAACCGAGTGAATCTGCCCAAGCAAAACAGACGGTTCCTACTGGTTTTAGCTCTGAGCCTCCCCCTGGCCCTGCGATGCCACTGATCGAAACTCCAATATTTGCATTAGAGTTGTTTATTGCCCCCTCAACCATCTCAATCACAGTTTGCTCACTTACGGCGCCAAACTGTTCGAGTGTGGCTGCGGATACACCTAGCATCTCCATCTTGGCTTCATTGCTATAGGTAATAAAAGCGCGGTCAAACCAAGCGGAGCTACCTGCAATGTCGGTAATCGCCGCAGAAACACCACCACCAGTGCAAGACTCTGCAGTTGTCATGACCAACTTATGCCGATTTAACAATTCACCTAACTGCCAAGACAGCTTTTGCTGTGATTCCATATCTAAAACCCTTTATTACATCTTTTCGCCCTTTGGCTATTCACGTATCCTAAGCCGCAATAGAAATAAACAAAAGACCTAAACTGTGAAAGCGTTACCCGAAAAAGAAAAGCAAAAACACACGCCCATGATGCAGCAATATCTCAAGCTTAAAGCTGAGAACCCAGACATTTTGCTGTTTTATCGTATGGGAGATTTCTATGAGCTTTTCTATGACGATGCAAAAAGAGCGTCACAACTGCTCGATATCTCTCTGACCAAGCGCGGCTCTTCTGCGGGCGAACCTATCCCCATGGCAGGCGTACCTTTCCACGCAGTTGAAGGTTACTTAGCAAAGCTTGTTCAGCTTGGTGAGTCTGTCGCGATTTGTGAACAGATTGGCGATCCAGCGACAAGTAAGGGCCCAGTGGAGCGCGCAGTTGTTCGCATTGTCACTCCTGGCACAGTTACGGATGAAGCTCTGCTCTCTGAACGCCTAGATAACCTAATTGCTGCTATTTATCACCATAACGGCAAGTTTGGTTATGCCACTTTGGATGTTACTTCAGGTCGATTCCAACTAATGGAACCAGAAACTGAAGAAGCAATGGCAGCAGAGCTACAGCGCACATCGCCACGTGAACTGCTTTTCCCAGAAGATTTCGAACCCGTTGAGTTGATGTCTTCACGCAATGGCAATCGTCGTCGCCCTATTTGGGAGTTTGAACTCGATACCGCTAAGCAGCAGTTAAACCAACAGTTTGGTACTCGTGATTTAGTTGGTTTTGGCGTTGAGCATGCCAAGCTTGGTTTGTGTGCTGCTGGTTGTTTGATCCAGTACGTTAAAGATACCCAACGTACCGCTCTGCCACATATACGTTCGCTGACTTTTGATCGTCAAGATCACTCGGTTATCTTGGATGCCGCTACACGCCGCAATCTTGAGATAACACACAACCTTGCAGGCGGTACAGATAACACCCTAGCAGAAGTGCTCGATCATACTGCAACAGCCATGGGCAGCCGTATGCTCAAGCGTTGGCTTCATCAGCCGATGCGCGATATTGATACGCTCAATCACCGCCTGGACGCAATTTCAGAGCTAAAAGATATGACTCTGTTTGCCGACCTTCACCCTGTACTAAAGCAAGTCGGTGATATCGAACGTATTCTTGCACGCCTAGCACTACGTAGTGCCAGACCACGCGATATGGCACGTCTGCGCTTTGCTATGCAACAACTGCCAGAACTGGCAGAATCAATGAATGTGCTAACTCACCCATACCTAGCGAAACTGGCTCAATATGCTGCGCCTATGGATGAAGTGTGTGAACTACTAGAGCGTGCCATCAAAGAGAACCCACCAGTTGTGATTCGTGATGGCGGCGTAATCGCTGAAGGTTACAATAGCGAGCTAGATGAATGGCGTAAATTAGCAGATGGTGCGACCGAGTATCTTGAACAGATGGAGCAAGATGAGCGCGAGCGCCATGGCATCGACACATTAAAGGTTGGCTACAACAATGTGCATGGTTTTTTTATTCAAGTCAGTCGCGGTCAAAGCCATTTAGTTCCTCCACACTATGTACGTCGCCAAACGCTTAAGAATGCCGAGCGCTACATTATTCCTGAGCTCAAAGAGCACGAAGATAAAGTTCTCAACTCTAAGTCAAAAGCATTGGCTTTAGAGAAGCAGTTGTGGGAAGAGCTATTCGATCTCTTGCTGCCTCACTTAGAGCAACTACAAAATGTCGCTTCAGCTGTTTCACAAATCGATGTATTGCAGAACCTAGCTGAGCGTGCAGACAGTTTAGATTACTGCCGTCCAAGCTTGACTAAACAGGCAGGAATTCATATTCAAGGTGGCCGTCACCCAGTGGTAGAGCAAGTGATGGATGACCCGTTCATTGCTAACCCCATTGAGCTTAATCCGCAACGTAAAATGTTGATCATTACCGGTCCAAACATGGGTGGTAAATCGACCTACATGCGCCAAACTGCTCTGATTGCGCTAATGGCACACATCGGCTCTTACGTCCCGGCTGAATCAGCGCAAATCGGCTCAATTGATCGCATCTTCACCCGTATTGGCGCATCTGATGACCTCGCTTCTGGGCGCTCTACCTTTATGGTCGAGATGACGGAAACCGCTAACATCCTCCACAATGCCACAGCAAACAGCTTAGTTTTGATGGATGAGATTGGTCGCGGCACCAGTACATACGACGGGCTATCGTTAGCTTGGGCAAGTGCCGAGTGGTTAGCTAAAGAGCTAGGTTCAATGACCTTATTTGCGACCCACTACTTTGAGTTAACGGAGCTACCTAACCAGATCCCGCACTTAGCCAACGTACACCTCGATGCGGTTGAACATGGTGATAGCATCGCGTTCATGCACGCAGTTCAAGAGGGTGCAGCAAGTAAGTCTTACGGCCTAGCCGTTGCGGGCTTGGCTGGCGTACCTAAGAGTGTGATAAAGAATGCGCGCACTAAGCTGACTCAACTAGAGCAGTTAGGCCAAGGCACTGAAGACGCTAGACCTTCAAGCGCAGTCGACATCGCTAACCAAATGAGTTTGATCCCAGAACCAAGTGAAGTTGAAGAAGCGCTTTCCGCTATCGATCCAGATGACCTAACACCAAGACAGGCTCTGGAAGAGCTATACCGGCTGAAGAAGTTAATCTAATTAAAAAACGGCAGTCCAAAAGGGCTGCCGTTTTTGTTTGTGATTTGAATATTGAGAGATTTAGAGCTTTCTACGAAGCAGCATCAGCGCCACTGTTAAGAACACCAAACTAGGCATCACAGCGCCAAACACGGGAGGAATGTTATAAACCAAACTCAGCGGGCCAAAAAACTCACTGGATATATAAAAGGTAAATCCGGCAACCACGCCCGAAAGAATACGCGCTCCCATAGTGACACTACGCAGCGGACCAAAGATAAACGACAGTGCCATCAGCATCATAACTGCAATGGAGAATGGTTGAGTCACCTTACGCCAAAATGCGAGCTCATAGCGTGATGGATCTTGTTCTGATGCCTTTAGATAAGTCACGTAATCGTATAATCCGCCAAGCGAAAGCTCTTCCGGTTTAACCGTCACTACCGCGAGTTTGTCTGGCGCTAAAGAGGTCGTCCAACGGTATTCAGGCAAGCTCTGCTTGGTGATCGCCACTTCATCAACCATTTCCGTCAGTTGAACATCTTTCATCAGCCAAGTATTTTCAGAGAGATACTCAACTTCTTGTGCGAAAACCACGCTTTCTAAACGCTTGTTCTCGTCGTAACGCCACATGTTCATGCCATAGATTTTGTCATCCTCGACTTTACCAATAAAGATAAAGTCATTGGCATCACGCGCCCAAACACCAGTCCGAACCGACATGATCGCACCGCCTGAGGTGGCAAATGCACGCAGATCACGAGCAGCTTTCTGTGCTTGCGGAGCGCCCCATTGACCAAGCAAGGTCACCATAATCATCAGCGGTACTGCGGTCTTTAATACTGATAAACCGATATCTAGCTTAGAAAAACCAGCCGCCTGCATCACCACTAGCTCAGAGCTAGACGCCAACATACCAAGACCAATAAGCGCACCAAGCAGCGCCGCCATTGGGAAGAACATTTCAATGTCACGAGGAATACTAAGCAACACAAACAACAACGCCTGCATTAAGTCATAAGTTCCCTCGCCAACCTTACGTAACTGTTCGACGTATTTGATGATCGCCGAAAGACCAACAAAAGTTGCCAATACCAAAGATGAGGTGGCAATAATAGTTCTACCTATGTAGAGATCGAGAATCTTAAACACGATTTACGCTGCCTTTTTTCTTTGTCTTAGTTTGTCTTTGAAGCGGCGGACTGGAATGCTGTCCATCGAGTTAATCCCTATTGCGGTGAGTAGTAGCGCAGCATTTATAGGCCACATGCCAACCATAGTTGGGATAGACCCATCTTCAATCGCAGATTTGGTTGCACTTATTGCTAGGAAGTAAGCCAGATAGATCAGGATAGCTGGGCCCATTTTTGCAAAACGGCCTTGGCGCGGGTTAACTGCCGAAAGAGGCACAACCAACATAGTAAGAAGTGGTATACAGACAACTAACGAGATACGCCATTGAACCTCAGCTTGTGCGCGCGGATCAGGATTTTTCATCAGCTCCAACATTGGAATCGCTTCCCAATCACGGCCTTTAGGTTTCACGTCACGCTGACCAATCAAACCTTCGTACTGTTCGAAATCAGTCACCATGTAGTCAACACGACTCGGAACACCTTCGTAACGGGTACCATCGTACATACGAATCACTTGGCGGCCATCACTGAGTTCTTTTACTTCACCATGTTGAGAGAAAGAGACGCTTGGCAAAATGGAATCACGCGGGCGCATCTGAGCAACAAATACGTGCTTGAGCTGTTTACCGTCGATATCATCGATAAATACCACCGATGAACCATCGGGCGTACCTTGAAAGTGGCCTTTCTTCAGCAGGTCGACACTGTTCTCGGCTGCTGTTTCTTCTTGTAGCTTAACCAATTGGTCTTGGCTGTAAGGAGCAAAAACAAATGAGTTAAAGCCAGCGATCACACCTGTGATAACCGCAAGATACAAAGCAGCGCGGATCAAGAACTTATTGCCAATCCCGGTCGCATTCATTACGGTAATTTCACTTTCCGCGTACAAACGGCCAAAAGTCAGCAAGATCCCCAAGAAAAGACTCAATGGCAGCATTAATAGCCCCATAGAAGGCATGCTTAACGCAACATAGTGCATGACTAAACTGGCGGGAATGTCACCATCCGAGGCATCGGCCAAAACTTTGATCAATTTTTGGCTCAGGAACACTAAAAACAGGATAAAAAATATCGCTAATTGGCTTTTGAGTGTCTCGCGGATCAAATATCTAACAATAATCACGCTGAAATTACCTATACAAAACTTGTTTTTTTAATTGAATCACTATAATTTCCCGTTGAACCTTTTATTTTTTAAAATTTTGGCTAACTGTTATTGCGCTTATTTAATGATAGTTCCGAGTAAGGAATCAACAAGTAAGACGGCATTATCTAACATTTAGTTCTATTTGTCTTCAGGATGTAGGAGTACGCATGGAGTTCAGTGTAAAAAGTGGCAGTCCAGAGAAGCAGCGCAGCGCATGTATCGTTGTGGGCGTGTTCGAGCCACGTCGCCTTTCTCCAGTTGCCGAGCAGCTAGATAAAATCAGCGATGGCTATATTAGTTCACTACTTCGCCGTGGTGACCTAGAAGGAAAACCGGGGCAGATGCTACTGCTTCATCAAGTACCAGGTGTACTATCTGAGCGCGTTTTACTGGTTGGTTGTGGTAAAGAACGTGAACTGGGTGAGCGTCAATACAAAGAGATCATCCAAAAAACCATCAACACACTTAACGAGACAGGTTCAATGGAAGCCGTGTGTTTCCTAACTGAACTTCACGTTAAAGGCCGTGATACATACTGGAAAGTTCGCCAAGCCGTTGAAGCGACTAAAGATGGTCTATACACCTTCGACCAATTCAAGAGCCAGAAGCCAGAAACTCGTCGTCCACTGCGCAAGCTAGTATTTAACGTACCAACGCGCCGTGAGCTAAACCTAGGCGAGAAAGCGATCGCACACGGTCTAGCTATCTCATCTGGTGTTAAAGCGTCAAAAGACCTTGGCAACATGCCACCAAACATTGCTAACCCAGCATACCTAGCTTCTCAAGCTCGTCGCCTAGCGGATGACTACGAGACAGTCACCACTAAGATTATTGGTGAGCAGGAGATGGAAAAGCTAGGCATGACTTCATACCTAGCAGTAGGCCGTGGCTCTAAAAACGAATCTATGATGTCTATCATGGAGTACAAGGGCAACCCAGATCCTGAAGCAAAACCAATTGTACTTGTCGGTAAAGGTCTAACCTTCGATTCAGGCGGTATCTCACTGAAACCTGGTGAAGGTATGGATGAGATGAAGTACGACATGTGTGGTGCGGCATCGGTATTCGGTACCATGAAAGCGCTAGCAAAACTGAACCTACCAATCAATGTGGTTGCGGTTCTAGCAGGTTGTGAAAACATGCCGGGCAGCAACGCTTACCGTCCAGGTGACATCCTAACAACTATGTCAGGTCAAACCGTTGAAGTTCTCAACACTGACGCAGAAGGCCGCCTAGTACTATGTGATGCACTGACTTATGTTGAGCGTTACGAGCCTGAGTGTGTTGTAGACGTTGCAACCCTAACAGGTGCTTGTGTTATCGCTCTGGGTCATCACATCAGTGGTGTAATCTCTAACCACAACCCGCTTTCTCACGAGCTAGTGAATGCTTCTGAGCAAGCAAGTGACCGTGCATGGCGTCTACCTATGGCAGACGAGTACCACGAGCAGCTGAAGAGCCCATTTGCAGATATGGCAAACATCGGGGGCCGTCCGGGTGGTACTATCACTGCTGGTTGCTTCCTATCTAAGTTCGCTAAGAAATACCACTGGGCACACATTGATATCGCAGGTACTGCGTGGAAATCAGGTGCAGCGAAAGGTTCTACCGGTCGCCCTGTCTCGATGCTTGTCCAATTCCTACTTAACCGTAGTGGCCAAGATACAGAGGAATAATCCTCACAGTGTTAAAAAGGGCCGCAAGGCCCTTTTTTGTATCTCCCAAGCCAAGAGAAACTAGTATGGCCAATGCAACCTTCTACATTATTAATCCAGATTCTCCTCAAGCCGAGGCTGAGGGATTTGGTCTATATGTACTGTTTCTTGCCCATCACTTCGCCAAGCAAGGCGCTAAAGTCTATCTCAACTGCAACAATAAGCCTCATGCTGAGCAGATCGCCGAGCTATTCTGGCAAGTCGACGCCAAACAGTTTGTTGCGCATAATTTAGTTGGCGAAGGGCCTAAGTATGGCACCAATATCGAGATTGGCTTTCAAGGAGTAAAACCATCTTGGAATCGCCAACTAGTAATAAATTTGGCTGAAAATGAGACAACCTTTGCGAACAAGTTTGCTGAGGTGGTAGACTTCGTCCCTTGCGAAGAAAAAGCCAAGCAACTGGCGCGAGAAAGATATAAAATCTATCGCCAAGCCGGCTATCAGCTACAAACGATTGAGATCGAACACAGCTAGCAACAACAAACACAACCGGTCAATCCTTATAGCTAAGGCGATCTTGTTAGAGATCCCTCACTTATAAAGATTGACAGAGATTAACTTTAACCAGAACCAATCCTCAAACTATCGAGGCTTTGAGTGAATGCAGTTAACGCCGCTATCAGCCCAAATATGACGAGGAAATACGAGCGCTATGGAAAAGACATATAACCCAACTTCAATTGAACAAGCTTTATACCAAGCTTGGGAAGAGAAAGGCTACTTTAAGCCACACGGTGACACGACCAAAGAATCATACTCAATCATGATCCCGCCACCGAACGTCACTGGTAGCCTACACATGGGCCACGCTTTCCAAGACACCATCATGGATACCCTTATCCGTGCTGAGCGTATGAAGGGCAAAAACACCCTTTGGCAAGTAGGTACTGACCACGCTGGTATCGCAACTCAAATGGTTGTTGAGCGTAAGATCGCGGCTGAAGAAGGCAAGACTAAACACGATTACGGTCGTGATGCTTTCATCGACAAAATCTGGGAATGGAAAAACGAATCCGGTGGCACAATCACTAAACAACTGCGCCGCCTAGGCGCTTCTGTAGACTGGGACCGCGAGCGTTTCACTATGGATGACGGCCTATCTAACGCAGTTCAAGAAGTGTTTGTTCGCCTATACGAAGAAGACTTAATCTACCGTGGTAAGCGTCTAGTTAACTGGGATCCAAAGCTACACACAGCGATCTCTGACCTAGAAGTAGAGAACAAAGACAAAAAAGGCCACATGTGGCACTTCCGCTACCCACTAGCAAATGGCGTGAAGACAGCTGAAGGCAAAGACTACATTGTTGTTGCAACTACACGTCCAGAAACCATGCTTGGTGATACTGGTGTCGCTGTTAACCCAGAAGACCCACGTTACAAAGATCTTATCGGTAAAGAGATCCTTCTTCCTGTCGTTAACCGTCTGATCCCTATCGTAGGCGATGAGCACGCAGATATGGAAAAAGGCACAGGTTGTGTGAAGATTACGCCTGCGCACGATTTCAATGACTACGAAGTTGGTAAGCGCCATCAGCTACCAATGATCAACATCCTAACTTTCAACGCAGACATTCGTGATGCGGCAGAAGTCTTCACCTCTAACGGCGAAGCTAGCGATGTTTACTCAACTGAGCTACCTGCTAAATACCACGGCATGGAGCGTTTTGCTGCACGTAAAGCGATCGTTGCTGAATTTGAAGAGCTTGGCCTTCTTGATGAGGTCAAAGATCACGACCTAACAGTTCCTTATGGCGACCGTGGTGGTGTGGTTATCGAACCAATGCTAACTGACCAATGGTACGTACGTGCTGCACCTCTTGCAGAGCCTGCTGTTAAAGCAGTTGAAGATGGTGAAATCCAATTCGTTCCTAAGCAGTACGAAAATATGTACTTCTCTTGGATGCGTGACATTCAAGACTGGTGTATCTCTCGCCAGCTTTGGTGGGGTCACCGTATCCCAGCTTGGTACGACAACGATGGCAACGTATACGTAGGCCGTACTGAAGATGAAGTACGTGCAAACAACAACCTTGCACCGGTTGTAGTTCTTCGCCAAGACGACGACGTACTTGATACATGGTTCTCTTCTGCTCTTTGGACGTTCGGTACTCAAGGCTGGCCTGAGCAAACTGAAGATCTGAAGACATTCCACCCTTCAGACGTTCTAGTAACGGGCTTCGACATCATCTTCTTCTGGGTTGCACGTATGATCATGATGACCATGCACTTCAACAAAGATGAAAACGGTAAGTCACAAGTACCATTTAAGACAGTTTACGTAACGGGCCTAATCCGTGACGAAAACGGCGACAAGATGTCTAAGTCGAAAGGTAACGTTCTTGACCCGATCGACATGATCGATGGTATCGACCTTGAGTCTCTAGTAGAGAAGCGTTGTGGCAACATGATGCAGCCTCAGCTAGCGAAGAAGATCGAGAAGAACACGCGTAAGACTTTCGAAAACGGTATCGAACCATACGGTACTGACGCACTGCGTTTCACTCTTGCTGCTATGGCTTCAACGGGCCGTGACATCAACTGGGACATGAAGCGTCTTGAAGGTTACCGTAACTTCTGTAACAAGCTATGGAACGCAAGCCGCTACGTACTGATGAACACAGAAGAGCACGACTGTGGCATGTCACTATCAGCGGAAGAGCGTGCAAACATGGAATTCTCTCTAGCGGATAAGTGGATTGAATCTCAGTTTGAACTAGCAGCGAAAGAGTTTAACGCTCACCTAGACAACTTCCGTTTAGATATGGCAGCAAACACGCTTTACGAATTCATCTGGAACCAATTCTGTGACTGGTACCTAGAGCTAACTAAACCCGTTCTATGGAAAGGTACAGAAGCTCAGCAACAAGCGACTCGCTACATGCTGATCACTGTGCTAGAGAAGACGCTACGTCTTGCTCACCCAGTGCTTCCTTACATCACTGAGTCTATCTGGCAGAGCGTTAAGCCACTAGTAGACGGTGTTGAAGGTGACACTATCATGACTCAAGCGCTTCCTCAGTTTAACGAAGAGAACTTCAACGCTGAGATCGTAGAAGACATCGAGTGGGTTAAGGCTTTCATCACGGCTATCCGTAACCTACGCGCAGAGTACGACATTGCGCCTAGCAAAGGTCTGGAAGTAATGATCAAGGTTGCTAACGAGAAAGACGCTGCACGTATCGAAGCAAACAAAGTTGTTCTGAACTCTCTTGCTAAGCTAGATAGCCTAACAGTGCTGGCTCAAGATGCTGAAACTCCTGCATGTGCGACTAAGCTAGTGGGCCAATCTGAACTGATGATCCCTATGGCAGGTCTTATCGACAAAGACGCGGAACTTGCTCGTCTAGATGGCGAAATCAAGAAGACTCACGGCGAAATCAAGCGCATCGAAGGCAAGTTAGGTAACGAAGGCTTCGTTGCTAAAGCGCCTGAGGCGGTTGTTGCTAAAGAGCGTGAGAAACTTGAAGGCTACAAAGAGACTCTAGTGAAGCTTGAAGAGCAAAAAGCGACAATTGCTGCGCTTTAGCGCTAATCTATACAGTGAGTAAATTCAAGGGCGGCCGATGGTCGCCCTTTTTGATTCTCGTAAACATGCATGTTTAGCAAGCTTTGTAAAATGTTCTAGCCTTAAAGGGTGCAACCGAAAACAACCAAGGCAGGCAGCATGTACATAAAATTCACTCTTCCCACCCTATGCGCTTTTCTACTGGTTTCCGCCCCTGTTTATAGCTTAGATGAGCCCGCTAACAGTGAACAAAAGACGATACTTATTTGCGCTGGAGATTGGCCACCATTTATTAGCCAAGACATTGAAGGCTATGGCTTTGCAGCGCAAATCATAACGGCAGCATTTACAAGTCAGGGCTACCAAGTTGAGTACCAGTTCTTCCCTTGGTCACGTGTTTACCATAAAGCGCAGAAAGGCGAGTGTGATGCCACCGCAATCTGGATGCACACCCAAGAACGCGCAGAGCACTTCTTCTTTAGCGACGAGATTAGCAATGAAGAGTTTGTATTTTTCTACAACGTCGACCAACCTTTTGACTGGAAGGAACTCAAAGACATCTCAGGTTTAAAGCTAGGTGGAGGGCTAGAATATAGCTATGGACCTGATCTAGATAAAATGATTGAGGAGAATAAAGTCGAGATAACCCGCATGAAAACTACCGAACAGAACATGCTTCAATTAGCGCATAACCGCATTGATATCGTCCCAGAAGAAGTCCACATCGGCTATCACAAACTTGAACGCCTACCGAATGAATTAAAGGCAAAAATCACCCATCATCCGAGAAGTTTTTCGCAAAACAGCAACTACCTAATGTTCCCCAAGGCCAAGCAAAACAGTGAAGAACTACTTTCAACGTTTAACCATGGATTGCAACGCTGGAAGAGAGAGAACCCTGACTCTCCGCTACTGCTGTGGTAACACTCTATTTTGATCACGCCCATCAACGAAGGCGGCAATGTTATCGATAAGAATATCTGCTAGTTTCTGAATCGACGAGTCACTCCCCCATGCGACATGGGGTGTCAGCAACAAATTGGGAAGATGCATATTTGCAATCAAGGAGTTAGATTCATCGGCAGGCTCATCGGTAAAGACATCAACCCCTGCTCCGCCAATCACACCATGTTTCAGTGCATCGATTAGCGCCTCTTCATCAACTAAACCACCTCGGCCAGTATTGATGACAATACTTGTTGCCTTCATAGATAACAGTTCATGTCGGCCAACCAGATGTAGGGTTTGTTCATTCAACGGACAGTGCAAAGTCAACACGTCAGCTTCCGTGAGCACCTGTTCAAAAGGCAGATAACCTTCACGACACTTTGTCGCGCCTTTACGCTCAGCAAACACAACTTTCATCCCTAATGCTTTCGCTAAGGATGCTGTTGCTTGGCCAAGGGCGCCACTGCCAATTATGCCCATGGTTGAACCTGCGATATCCGTGATTGGGTGAGTAAAAAAGCAGAACTGTTTATTTCGCTGCCATTCTCCGGCCGCAATGTCATTGTGATAGCCTTTCAAATTACGTTTTAGCGCGAACATCATGGCAATCACATGCTCTGGAACTGATTGAGTGGCGTAGCCTTGAACATTGCTCACGGCGATACCTAATTCATAACAAGCATCAATATCGACATTGTTATAACCGGTTGCTGCTATCGCAATGAGCTTTAGATTTGGCAGCTGTTTTAACACCGAGCGGTTAAGAACCACCTTGTTGGTAATGACCACAGTTGCAGTCTGTAAACGCTCAACCACTTCGTGTGGCGCTGTGAAATTATATTCAACCCACTGATGCTCAAAAGGTAAACGAGGCAGGTTTATTTGAGTGGGAATGGTGGCTCGGTCAAGAAACACGACAGTTGGCAGCGACATAAGATCTCCTTGTGCTGCCACATACTTTCCTTGCGTTTTTATGGGCGCGGCAGCGTTTTATAATCTGGTAATTTTTTCACAGGAGAGAAATAGTGAAAGATCATTGCTTGAGCTTCAAGATAAAAATCACACGGAACAAAGCTAGCTTGCAGTAGATCAGTTTTAGGATGATAAAAACTCAATTCAGCTGCATGTAACTCTAAGCGAGGTGAGAACTCAAACGCCTCACTCTGCGAGTAGAACTCATCACCGACAATCGGATGACCTAATGCCTGCATGTGCACGCGCAATTGGTGTGAACGGCCAGTGACGGGTAGCAACCTAACAATGGTAGTTTTCTCCTCGTGCTTCACCACTTGATACAAGGTCTGAGACGGTTTGCCGTGGTCGAAGCAGACTTTCTGCCGTGGGCGATTTTCCCAATCGCAAATAAGCGGCAGATCCACCTCTCCCTCAGGCTGATCTACTTGTCCCCAAACACGAGCGTAATAGATTTTGTGAGTTAAACGATATTGAAACTGCTTCTTCAGCGAACGCTCTGCATCTTTATTTTTGGCAAGGAGCATCAAACCTGACGTATCCATATCGAGACGATGCACCACTTGTATGTCTGGGTAAAGAGCAACTAAGCGCGACCACAAGCTATCGTAATGTTCCGCCAAACGACCAGGCACAGACAGGAGTCCTGACGGCTTGTTAGCCACCAAGATATGTTCGTCTTCAAATATAATATCAGCCCACGGCTGGCGCGGTGGGTTGTATTCAGTCATTGCCATAATTTTATTGCTCAGATTTTCTAAGTAGTTGACGTTGCAGCTAGGCGATACACAAACGAATCCCCAATCACATAGTTCCACTATGTGATTGGGGTGAGTGCGTGTAGCAACAACGCTGCAACTTCAAATACGAGGAAAATTAGTTGTGGGAGACAACAATCATACGTAAAGAATCTAACTGATACTGCGCTTGGCTGATATAGCCATTGAGCTCAGTGATCTGGCCATCAATCGCTTCGATCTCTTCATCACGAATGTTTGGATTGACCGCCTTCAGCGCTTGCAAACGCTCTAACTCACTGTTTAAGCTCGCTTGCATCTCTTGCTGAGCCTGATTGCGAATCACTTCCACTTTCTCAACGATCAACTTCTCGCCCGCTTCAACTAATTGATGAACTTGCGCTTGAACCGAAGCCACTAACTTAGTCGCTATATGACGACCCACTGGGCTAAGTTGACGGTTAAAGCTCTCAAACTCTACCTGAGAAGAGAGATCGTTGCCTTTACCGTCGAGCATAATACGGATCGGCGTGGTTGGAAGGAAGCGACTAATACCGCTGCGCTTTGGCGCTTGAGCATCAACCTTGTAAATCAGCTCGAGCAGCATAGTACCCACTGGTAGCGCTTTGTTTTTCAGCAGTGAAACTGCGGTAGCACCAACACCTTCACTCATCAGCAGGTCGATACCGCCCTGAATCATTGGGTGTTCCCAACTGATAAAGTTCATATCTTCGCGTGAAAGTGCGGTTTCACGGTCAAAAGTAATTGTCGCACCTTCATATGGCAAGCCTGGGTAGCTTGGCACTAACATGTGCTCAGACGGAGTCACGACTAGAGCATTCTCACCCTTGTCGTCTTGATCTAGGCCGATAGTATCAAACAGGCTTAATGCGAAGGTGACTAGATTAGTATCGCCATCCGTTGCAGCAATCTTATCCACGATAGCTTGCGCTTTTTCGCCACCGTTAGAGTGCATCTCAAGCAGGCGATCGCGACCTTGTTCAAGTTGCGCTTTTAGCTCTTTGTTCAGGGTAGCAGACTCAGCAATCACCTCATCAAGATCGCTCGTATCACCTGACGCTAGCATCTCAATCAGATGATCAGAATACTTGTCATACACTGTACGACCTGTTGGGCAGGTTTCAGCAAACGCGTTTAAACCCTCTTCAAACCAGCGCGCTAAAATAGCTTGTGACGTCCCTTCTAGGTATGGAACATGAATATCAATATCACGACTTTGGCCGATACGATCTAAACGTCCAATACGCTGCTCAAGCAAGTCTGGGTTGAATGGTAAATCGAACATCACCAGTTGGTTGGCAAACTGGAAGTTACGACCTTCTGAGCCAATCTCACTACAGATCAGAACCTGTGCGCCGCCCTCTTCTTGCGCGAAGTAAGCCGCTGCTTTGTCACGCTCAAGAATCGACATACCTTCGTGGAATACGGTCGCACGGATACCTTCACGTTCACGCAAAGCTTGCTCTAGTTGTAGAGCGGTACTCGCGCGCGAAGCGATAACTAGAATTTTCTCACTACGCTTCTCTTTAATCTTTTCAAGTAGCCAGTTAACACGACTATCGAACTGCCACCAGCTCGCATCTTCGCCTTCAAACTCTTGAAAAATCTCTTCAGGATACAAGTTCTTCAAAGCACGCGCTTCAGGGCTAATCTTTCCACCAATCATGCCTGACACACGCATAGAGGTCATGTATTGCTGAGGAATTGGCATCGGCAGCAGGTTAACGTTACGCTTCGGGAAGCCTTTGATTGCCGCGCGGGTATTTCTAAACAGCACACGCCCTGTACCGTGGCGGTCCATCAGGTTATCGATTAGCTCTTGGCGAGCAGCAGCTTTAGCCTCTTGGTCGGAGTCACTTTCGATGATGCGGAACAACGGTTCTACATCTTGCTCTGACAGCAGCTCAGTAATTTGATTCTTGGCTTGGTTCTCTAACTTTTGACCTGAGAACAAGGCACTGACTGAGTCAGCCACTGGTGCGTATTGCTCTTCCTCTTTGACGAACTCTTGGTAGTCAAAGAAGCGGTCAGAATCCAACAGGCGTAGACGAGCAAAGTGGCTTTCACGGCCCAGTTGCTCTGGTGTTGCGGTTAGTAGTAGAACGCCAGGGGTGCGCTCAGCTAACCCTTCAACTACTTGGTATTCACGGCTTGGTTGCTCAGGGCTCCACTCTAAGTGATGGGCTTCATCCACGACTAAAAGATCCCAATCACCTTCTAACGCTTGCTCGAAACGCTGGCGACTCTTACGCAAGAAATCGAGTGAACACAGCACATACTGCTGAGTATCAAAAGGGTTGTCAGAATCAGCAAATGCCTCGATACAGCGCTCTTCATCAAAGATAGAGAAATGCAGGTTAAAGCGACGCATCATCTCTACTAACCACTGGTGCTGTAATGTTTCAGGAACGACAATCAGAATACGTTCAGCTCGGCCCGCTAGAACTTGCTGGTGGATGATCATGCCCGCTTCGATGGTTTTACCTAAGCCAACTTCATCGGCCAGCAACACACGTGGAGCATGGCGGCGACCCACTTCATGAGCAATATATAGCTGATGAGGAATCAAGCCTGCTCGCATACCACATAAACCACGCATCGGACTCTTATGCTGCTCATATTGGTTCATCAATGCACGGTAACGGAGCACAAAGTTGTCCATGCGGTCGATCTGACCCGCATACAACTTGTCTTGAGGCTTGTTAAAACGAATCTGGTTGCTCAGCATGATCTCACGCAGAGTCACACCCTCTTCGCTACTGTCTTCACGAACACCAATGTAGCTAAATACCCCTTGATCTTCGACTACTTGCTCTACTTTGAGAGACCAACCTTCTTGGCTATCAATCACATCACCAACATTGAAAGTTACTCTGGTTACGGGTGCATCATTTCGAGCATAAACTCGGTTCTCTTCAGAGGCTGCAAACATCAGTGTCACAGTACGAGCATCCAATGCTACAACGGTTCCTAAACCTAGGTCGCTTTCCGTATCGCTTATCCAGCGCTGGCCCAAAGCAAATGTCATGAATCGACTACCTCATCTAATAATTCAAAAATGGGTCTATAAATCTTAGCTGTTCTTACGCAACTTGAAAGGCAACTGACGAGGAAATAATAAGTCAGCCGTTGCGCGAAAAAAGGTCGCTAATCTTACTTGAAGCTGTGACATTGGTCACGTACAAAGACCTCAAAAACCAACAATTTTTTCTCGAAGATGGAGGTGACATCAAAGTGTAAGAAATCAATGGCACTTCTATAACAGGGTATTGAATCAGCAAGCTTATACTAACTAATGACGATGCTTCACTTAACGCCAACTTTATGACTGGCACAAGAGATGCATTCGATTCAGGTGACGATCACACGGGTTTGCAGTATTTGTAGTCAAACCATCAGCGTACTCTGATTGCCAGGCTACATCACTGCATGCCACCGCAGGTAGACCACTTCATGCAAAAGTATGAGGGGCAAGCAAGCCGTAATTCGGCAAGGAGACGCTATGGGTGACACAGACCGGAAACTTTTTGTCCTCGACACCAATATTCTGCTACACGAACCACTAGCCATCTACTCATTTAAGGAACACGACGTCGTCGTCCCGATGACCGTCCTCGAAGAACTCGACAGGATCAAAGACAGCAAACGCGATGTTGCTCGTGATGCCCGCGTGGCAATCCGTGCACTAGAAGCCATGTTCAAAGACGCGACGCCCGACGAAATCTCCGAAGGCATCCCAATCAACAAAGACAAAGAAGCCACCGGACATATCGCCATTCTGGCTGATTTTGAGTTACAAGAAACCGTCAAAGCCTTTGCTGACAAAGCCGGTGACAACCGAATTCTCAACGGTGTGCTCTATCTGCAAAACAAGCGCGCTCCTCGTGAAGTCATCTTGGTTACTAAAGACATCAATATGCGCCTAAGAGCCAAAGGCGCCGGAGTTCGATTTGTCGAAGATTACCGTACAGACCAGCTCATCGATGATGTCCAGTATCTCACTAAAGGTTTTCAGCAAATTGAAGGGGACTTTTGGAGTGGTGTACAAAATGTTGAGAGTAGAAAACTTGGTGGAAGAACTTATCACACCTTAGATCGAGAGCCGTTTGAACCAACTTATATCAACCAGTATGTGATCGATGAAGAGAGCGACTTTGCCGGACGTGTTGAGAAAATAGAAACCGATACTATTACCATTAAAGATCTTAGCCGAGAGCGCATGATGCATCGCCGCGCATGGGACATCACACCTAAAAATATCTATCAAAGCATGGCGCTCGATGCCCTGCTTGATCCCGACATCGATTTAGTGATTTTAACCGGCGCCGCTGGTAGTGGTAAAACCCTGTTGGCATTAGCTTCTGCACTGGAACAAACCATTGAAAAAGGCATTTTTGACAAGATCATCGTCACCCGTAACACACCGGATATTGGTGAAGCGATTGGTTTCTTACCCGGTAGTGAAGAGGAGAAGATGATGCCTTGGCTTGCGGCAGTGACCGATACCTTGGAGGCGCTGCATAAGAATGATCACTGTACTGAAGGTTCGCTCAAATACATCTGCGACAAAGCCAATATTCAGTTCAAATCGATCAACTTTATGCGTGGCCGGTCGATCCAAAATGCTTTTGTGTTGCTTGACGAGTGTCAGAACCTGACCGCATCCCAGATCAAAACCATCATCACTCGCTGCGGAGAAGGGACTAAGATCGTCTGCTCGGGCAACTTAGCTCAGATCGACTCTCACTATTTAACCCCGGTAACATCGGGCCTAACCTATATGGTTGAACGGTTCAAAAACTTTGAGGGGAGCGCCAACATTCACCTCAATGGCGTAGTTAGAAGCCGACTGGCAGAATATGCCGAAGAGAATTTATAGTCACATTTGCCGAGATATAATTCATATCCCGGCACTTTATTAAAATAATTATTCACAAACAATAGTTAAATATGTTTAACTAGCTCCATAATATGAATGAACATTCAAGGACTGGAGCATGGCTTTTAATTTACGTAACCGAAACTTCCTTAAGCTACTCGATTTCTCCCCTAAAGAGATCCAGTTTTTGCTCGACCTATCAGCAGATCTAAAGAAAGCTAAATATGCGGGAACTGAGCAGAAAAAACTACAGGGCAAAAACATCGCCCTAATTTTTGAGAAAGCCTCGACCCGTACTCGCTGTGCATTTGAAGTAGCGGCATTTGATCAAGGCGCACAAGTTTCATATATCGGTCCATCGGGTTCTCAAATAGGCCATAAAGAGTCAATGAAAGATACCGCGCGCGTGTTAGGCCGTATGTATGATGGCATTGAGTACCGCGGCTTTGGCCAGCCGATTGTCGAAGAGCTTGGTGCACATGCAGGAGTTCCAGTTTGGAATGGCCTAACCGATGAATTCCACCCGACCCAGATCTTGGCGGATTTTCTAACCATGTTAGAGCATGGTCGTGGCAAGCAGCTACACGAAATCAAGTTCGCTTATCTTGGTGACGCTCGCAATAACATGGGCAACTCTCTTCTGGTTGGCGCAGCAAAAATGGGCATGGATATTCGTCTCGTCGCTCCCAAGGATTTCTGGCCTGAACAAGAGCTAGTAAATACCTGCCAAGAGATAGCTCAACATACAGGCGCGAAAATCACTCTGACTGAAAATGTTGAAGAGGGCGTGAAAGAGTGTGATTACCTCTATACCGACGTTTGGGTCTCTATGGGAGAAGCACCAGAAGCTTGGGACGAGCGCGTAGCGAAAATGACACCTTACCAAGTTAATATGGATGTGATTAGCAAAACGGGTAACCCTCAAGTGAAATTTATGCACTGCCTACCTGCATTCCACAATGACGAAACTATGATTGGTAAGCAAGTAGCTGAAAAATATGGCATGAATGGCCTAGAGGTTACTGAAGAAGTGTTTGAGTCAGAGCACTCTATTGTATTCGATGAAGCAGAGAACCGCATGCATACGATTAAAGCTGTGATGGTTGCCACACTCGGCGCATGATAATCGCCACTAAGTGACAACAAAACCCTCGATGTAATCGCTTGCGTTAACATTTCTTCAGCGTATAATGCTCGGCAATTTGTCTGGAGATAGTAAACAATGCCACGTAATTCGTGCTCTACAAAGCGTATTACACTGGGTAAGCAAGCCTGCTTATCAGCACGGGTTTTTTCTATTTCCACCGATTTTTAAAGCCTCCCTTATTGGGGGGCTTTTTTGTGCCTAACTATCTGACTGGGAAGATGATTATGACGAACACGCTTTACAACAAGCATATTATCTCGATTCCTGAGCTATCACGTGAAGAGCTGGAGTTGATTGTCAAAACGGCGGGAGAACTGAAGGCGAAGCCTCAGCCAGAGTTGATTAAAAATAAAGTCGTTGCCAGCTGCTTCTTTGAACCATCTACCCGTACACGCCTATCATTTGAAACTGCAATCCAACGTATTGGTGGTGATGTGATTGGTTTTGATAACGGCGGTAACACCTCTCTGGCAAAGAAAGGTGAAACCCTTGCTGACTCTGTACAGGTTATCTCTTCTTACGTTGATGCTTTTGTCATGCGCCACCCACAAGAAGGGGCTGCGCGTCTAGCATCTGAGTTCTCTAATGGTGTACCAGTCATCAATGGCGGCGACGGTGCTAACCAGCACCCAACCCAAACCCTACTAGACCTATTCTCAATTGCCGAAACGCAAGGTCGCCTTGATAACCTTAACGTTGCCTTTGTTGGTGACCTTAAATATGGCCGCACTGTCCATTCTTTGACTCAGGCACTAGCGAAATTCAACAATGTACGCTTCTTCTTTATTGCACCAGATGCGTTAGCGATGCCAGATTACATCTTAGAAGAGCTTGATGAGTCAGGTATCCAATACAGCCTGCACACAGATATGGAAAGCGTGGTTCCAGAACTCGATGTGCTATACATGACACGCGTACAAAAAGAGCGTTTTGACGAATCTGAGTATGCTCACATCAAATCTGCCTATATCTTGACGGCACAAGTGCTAGAGGGTGCGCGTGAAAACTTAAAAGTCCTTCACCCGCTACCACGTGTTGATGAAATCACAGTAGACGTCGATAAAACGCCACACGCATACTACTTCGAACAAGCAGAAAACGGCGTTTACGCTCGCCAAGCTCTACTTGCTCTAGTCCTAAATGAATCACTGTAATCGAGGAGAACATCATGGTTAAAGAAACTCAATTGCAGGTTGAAGCAATTAAAAACGGCACTGTCATCGACCACATTCCAGCTCAAATTGGTATCAAGGTACTCAAGCTGTTCTCAATGCACAAATCGCAGCAGCGCGTAACGGTTGGCCTAAACTTGCCATCATCAGCTCTTGGACACAAAGATCTACTCAAGATCGAGAACGTGTTTATTAGTGAAGAGCAGGCAAGTAAGCTGGCGCTATATGCTCCACATGCGACCGTTAACCAGATCGAAGATTACCAAGTGGTGAAAAAGCTACCGCTTGAGTTACCTGAGCAGGTGAATAACGTATTTGAGTGTCCAAACACCAACTGTATTACTCACGGTGAGCCAGTAGAAAGTAGCTTCAAGGTGTTCGAGAAAAACGAAGATATTCGCTTGAAGTGTAAATACTGTGAAAAAGTATTCTCGCGTGAAATTGTTACTGAGCGTTAGATACTCGTCGCTTACTAAACATCCGTAATTTCAATCTCCTCACTCTTTAAGGGTGAGGTTTTTTCTTTACCCAACTGCTATTTCGCGGCACACTGAATCCCTAAATTCTGTTCACCCCTAAATAGATGGAACATAATAATGACTAAAGTACTTCACACAGAATCAGCTCCAGCAGCTATCGGCCCATACGTTCAAGGTGTAGACCTAGGCAACATGGTACTGACTTCTGGCCAAATCCCAGTAAACCCAGCAACTGGTGAAGTATCTGCAGATATCGCAGAGCAAGCTCGTCAATCTCTAGACAACGTAAAAGCCGTTGTTGAATCTTCAGGTCTATCAGTAACTGACATCGTGAAAATGACCGTATTCGTTAAAGACCTCAACGACTTCGGTACAGTTAACGAGGTTTACGGTAAGTTCTTTGACGAGCACAAGGTAGCAAACTACCCTGCACGTTCATGTGTTGAAGTAGCGCGTCTACCAAAAGATGTAGGTATCGAAATCGAAGCAATTGCTGTACGTAAGTAACCCAACCCAAAAAGCCGACTTCAAAAGTCGGCTTTCAATACACTCAGATTTTGATTACTTAACGAAATCAATGCCTGTTTGGATATCGCCATTGAGTGTTTCTAGCATGCCGTCTAGTGCTAATTTCTCGAAGTCACTTAGCTCACCGTAGCTCAAAACCTCTTCAACACCGTCTTTACCTAGTTTCACTGGCTGAGCAAAGAATGGCGCGTGCTCACCTGCACCCTCAACGTATGCGTACTCAACAACCTCTTCACCTTGAAGCGCTTTAACAAGAGCTAGACCAAAGCGACAAGCTGCTTGACCCATAGATAGTGTTGCAGAACCGCCACCCGCTTTTGCTTCAACGACTTCAGTACCCGCATTTTGGATACGCTTAGTCAGTGCCGCGACTTCTTCGTCAGTAAACTCAACACCTTCTACTTGAGAAAGCAGAGGAAGAATAGTGACACCTGAGTGACCACCGATGACAGGGACACGAACCTCGCCTGGATCTTTATCTTTAAGATCAGCAACGAAAGTCTCTGAACGAATAACATCAAGAGTGGTTACACCAAATAGGCGACGCTTGTCGTAAACGCCAGCTTGCTTTAGAACTTCAGCAGCGATTGGCACCGTAGTGTTAACAGGGTTAGTAATGATACCAACCATGGCTTTAGGACATACATCAGCGATTCGTTGTGCCAGAGATTTTACAATACCCGCATTCACATTAAATAGATCGGCACGATCCATACCTGGCTTACGAGCAACACCCGCAGAGATCAGAACAACGTCTGCGCCTTCTAGTGCTGGGGTTGGATCTTCTCCCGCGTACCCTTTAATAGATACAGGGGTTGGGATGTGGCTAAGATCTGCAGCAACACCCGGGGTTACCGGAGCGATGTCATACAGAGCTAGATCTGAACCAGCAGGAAGACGGTTTTTGAGGAGTAGGGCTAGGGCTTGGCCGATGCCACCTGCGGCACCAATAACGGCTACTTTCATCGTAGTTCTCCTTGAGAGTATTCTCTTATATTTTATGTAGGGTGATTTGTAATCAACTAAGCCAAAACTATAGTAATCACAACCTGATTACAATCAATTAACGTCAGCTTTGCGACCTTGCGCAATGCTGAAAAAATGTACCATTTTCTGTAAGGTTACTGCCGGAGGCTTCTCCTTTAGTCACAATGGTTTGAGCAAGATTATCAATCGAGAAAATCCGTAAAATTTA
Source organism: Vibrio sp. M260118 (assembly GCF_036533755.1). NCBI lineage: Bacteria > Pseudomonadati > Pseudomonadota > Gammaproteobacteria > Vibrionales > Vibrionaceae > Vibrio > Vibrio sp. M260118. The sequence goes on from NZ_JATABG010000006.1 coordinate 27,354, forward strand.
CAGTGATATGCTAGACAGAAATCACGCTTCGTGTTGGCGCAAAGTGCATAGCCATGCGAGAATATGCACTTACTTTTTATAATAACCAACATAGAAAGAGAACCATGCGCCATTCTGAAAAACAAGATAATCTCGTTCGTGCGTTCAAAGCCCTGCTTAAAGAAGAACGTTTTGGCTCCCAAGGCGACATTGTAGAAGCTCTTAAAAACGAAGGGTTTGAAAACATCAACCAGTCGAAAGTATCCCGCATGCTGACTAAGTTTGGCGCGGTACGTACTCGCAATGCCAAAATGGAGATGGTTTACTGCCTTCCTGCTGAATTAGGCGTACCAACGGTATCAAGCTCTCTGCGTGAACTGGTTCTAGATATCGACCACAACAATGCTTTGGTGGTGATTCACACTGGACCAGGTGCAGCCCAGTTGATTGCGCGATTACTCGATTCACTAGGTAAAGCAGAAGGTATTCTCGGCGTTGTCGCAGGCGACGATACTATTTTCATCACCCCGACTCACAACATTACCACTGAGCAACTGTTTGCGTCTGTGTGTGATCTATTTGAGTACACTGGCTAAACGCAAATATTACCCTAACATATCAATCACGCCGCCAGATATTCGGCGTGATTTACATCACATCTTAAAAAAATCATACCTAAGTTGATAATTCACATTAACCGCCTGATTTGTATAACCTTTAACTAAAAAACAATCTCGACATATTGGGTTTGCAATCAGGTATTTCATCTACATCCTTTAACAATCTTGTAATTATGTGCCAATTTTTTGCTATTATTCAGCCACTTTTTCAACATACGGATTGAAAAAGATGCCGTTTCCAGTAATAGGAAACACCCTTAGCAACTACACTTGCTAAGGGGTAATAATGAATAAGGAAGGGAAATTCATGGCATTAAACAAACTTATTAAAGTTGGTGCAATTGCAGCTGCTGTAATGGGCACTGGCGCAGTTAACGCTCAAGAGTTCATCACGATTGGTACTGGTTCTGTAACTGGTGTTTACTACCCAACTGGTGGTGCAATCTGTAAGCTCGTTAACAAAGGCCGTAAAGAACACAACATCCGTTGTTCTGTAGAATCGACTGGTGGTTCAATCTACAACGTCAATACTATCCGTGCAGGCGAACTAGACTTCGGTATCGTTCAGTCTGACTGGCAGTACCACGGCTACAACGGTACAAGTAAGTTTGCTGAGCAAGGCCCGTACAAAGAGCTACGTGCTGTGTTCTCTCTACACACAGAACCATTCAACATCATCGCTCGTGCTGACGCTGGTATCGAAAACGTTGCAGACCTGAAAGGTAAGCGCGTAAACATCGGTAACCCAGGTTCAGGTGACCGCGCTACTATGGGCGTAGTGATGGAAGCGATGGGTTGGACTAACGACGACTTTAAACTTGCTTCTGAGCTTAAAGGTTCTGAGCGTTCTCAAGCACTTTGTGACAACAAAATTGACGCGTTCGTTTACGTTGTGGGTCATCCAAATGGATCTATTAAAGAAGCGACAACTTCATGTGACGCTAAGCTAGTATCTGCAACGGGTGCGAAGATCGATGAGATCGTTGCCAACAACCCTTACTACGCATACAGCACAGTACCTGCAGGTATGTACCGCGGTACAGACAAAGACGTAAACAGCTTTGGTGTTGCGGCAACTATGGTTACAACAACCAACGTTTCTGACGATGTTGCTTACAATGTAGCGAAATCGGTTTTCGAAAACTTCGATACCTTTAAGCGTCTACATCCTGCGTTTGCAAACTTGAAGAAAGAAGACATGGTGCAAGCTGGTCTTTCTATCCCTCTACACCCAGGTGCAGAGAAGTACTACAAAGAGATCGGTCTACTTAAGTAACCGCTCTGTTGCCAAGGAGGCGCTGCCTCCTTGGTTCGTAGTCAATGAAGCCGAACACGGCGACTCTCTATTTTGAGTTTCACATTCTTGAAACTCTCCCTCGTTTTATACCTAAGAAAACCACACAACAAGCAATATTTCATCTTTTCACTACACTAAAAGATGCTAAATACAGGTTCTAATAATCATAAATATATGGACCAAATATAATAAGGATTAAGTACATGTCGAAGACAACAACTCCGTCTCAAGATGTGCAAGAAATGGTGGCTCAATCCGATACTGGTGCGCGCGCTCCCCTAGGGTTGCCTGGCCGCATCCTATGGTTTGTGCCGCTATGTTGGTCACTGTTCCAACTTTGGTACGCGTCTCCTTTGCCGTTTATATTTAACTTTGGCGTACTCAATGATACTGAAGCGCGTTCCATTCATTTGATGTTTGCTGTGTTCCTCGCGTTCACTGCATACCCAGCGATGAAAAACTCTCCTCGAGATCGCATCCCAGTCATCGACTGGCTATTGGCACTAGCGGGCAGTTTTTCCGCAGCCTACATTTACATTTTCTATACCGAACTCGCAGGACGCTCCGGTGCTCCAACCTCAATGGACATCGTCGTTGCGGTTATTGGTATGGTATTGCTGCTAGAAGCGACACGTCGTGCACTCGGTCCACCACTGATGGTCGTTGCAGCAGTCTTCTTGCTGTACACCTTTGGCGGCCCGCATATGCCCGACGTTATCGCACACAAAGGGGCAAGCCTTAACAAAGCGATGTCGCATCTTTGGTTAACTACCGAAGGTGTTTTTGGTGTTGCTCTAGGCGTATCAACGTCGTTCGTATTTCTGTTTGTTCTATTTGGTGCCATGCTTGAACGTGCTGGCGCTGGTGCTTACTTTATTAAAGTCGCGTTCTCGCTACTTGGTCACATGAAAGGTGGACCAGCAAAAGCGGCTGTTGTGGCATCTGGCCTGTCTGGCCTTGTCTCTGGCTCATCGATCGCCAACGTTGTGACCACAGGTACCTTTACCATTCCTCTAATGAAACGTGTTGGCTTCCCTGGCACTAAAGCAGGTGCGGTAGAAGTTGCCGCTTCAACCAATGGTCAACTTACCCCACCAATCATGGGTGCGGCTGCATTCCTAATGGTTGAGTACGTTGGTATATCTTACGTTGAGGTAATCAAAGCGGCGATTCTTCCGGCGCTGATCTCTTACATCGCTCTGATCTACATCGTTCACCTCGAAGCATGTAAAGCAGGTATGACAGGTCTACCTCGTCGTCATAACCCTACTCTACTGGCTAGCCTACTCTCTTTCACCGGCACCATTCTTGGCCTTTGTGTGATTAGTGCTGTGGTTTACTACGGTGTTGGTTGGACCAAAGATGTGTTTGGCGATGCGGCAACTCCAATCGTCACTGTCGCTCTACTATTGTCTTACGTTGCTTTGGTTAATGTGTCGGCTAAATACGCTAAAGAGGGCGCGATAGAGATTGATGCAGAGCTCACAGAAGTTCCTGATCCAGGTCCAACCATTAAGTCTGGTTTACACTTCCTACTGCCAATCGTAGTACTCGTTTGGTGTTTAACGGTAGAGCGTTTCTCTCCGGGTCTATCGGCTTTCTGGGCGACTGTATTTATGATCTTTATCTTGATCACTCAGCGTCCACTTATCGCAGTACTTTCTAAGCATGGAAACGTCGCAGCGCAAACCAAAGAAGGCTTTATCGATCTATTAGAGAGCTTAGTTAACGGCGCTCGCAACATGATCGGTATAGGGGTCGCAACCGCTGCAGCGGGTACAGTTGTTGGTGTGGTCACCCTAACTGGTATTGGCCTAGTAATGACGGACTTTGTCGAGTTCATTTCAGGCGGCAACATCATTCTCATGTTATTGTTCACCGCAGTAATCAGTTTGATCTTGGGTATGGGCTTGCCGACGACGGCGAACTACATTGTTGTGTCAACCCTGATGGCACCCGTAATCGTCACTCTAGGTGCGCAAAGTGGTTTGATCATTCCTTTGATTGCGGTTCACCTGTTTGTGTTCTATTTCGGTATCTTGGCCGATGACACACCTCCAGTAGGTCTTGCCGCCTTCGCCGCCGCAGCGATCGCTAAGTCGGATCCGATCCGAACGGGTATCCAAGGTTTTACCTATGATATTCGAACCGCCATTTTGCCATTTATGTTTATCTTTAATACTCAATTACTATTGATGGGGATCGACTCTTGGTGGCATTTGTTGCTTACGATCATATCGTCCGTGATCGCAATGCTGATATTCTCTGCTGCGACACAAGGCTGGTGGTTCACTAAGAACAAGTGGTGGGAGACGATCTTATTGCTCGCTCTGACCTTTACCTTCTTCCGTCCAGGTTTTTGGTGGGATCAAATCTATCCTGCAAAAGTACTCTACCCGGGCACAGAGATCGCGCAGATCACCGAAGGTCTCAATATCGGCGAAGAGATCGAGCTGCTGGTTGCGGGTGAAAACCTTGAAGGTGACTACATTTCGAAGACAGTTAGACTGCCGTTTGAAGATAGTGCCACTACCGCTGAAGATCGTATCGCTTCAATGGGTCTAATGCTAAACAGCGCGAATGGCCGAATGCTAGTTGATATGGTTGAGTTTGGTAGCCCTGCAGAATCTGCTGGCGTAGACTTTGACTGGGAGATTCGCTCCGTGGTAGTAGACTCAGACCGACCAATGAAAGAGTGGGTATTTGTACCTGCGCTTCTTCTCTTGATCGGTCTGGGGATGAATCAAAAAAGACGAGCTCGAAAGGAACAGATGAGTGCGTAACTTAGTCAGCCCTACTATGTAGGGCTACAATAAAACTAGGGATACTATAATTTCCACTGGCTGCGAAACCAGTCAGTGACGACAAAGAGAAACAACAATGTATAAGCAGATTCTTGTTCCGGTTGATCTAAACGATAAAGGCTTTTCAGACAAAGCTGTTGAACTAGCAGTATGGCACGCGAAGCATTCTAACGCTGAAGTGCACCTGCTGAATGTCTTGCCTGGCATTCACATGTCTATGGTTGCTACTTACTTCCCTAAAGACGCAGCACTTAAGATGAAGGCCGATGTAGAACAGCAGTTGAAAGAGTTCGCCGTTAAGCACATTGATGAGGATGTGGTTTACAAAGTCCATGTCGCTGAAGGCAAACCATACTCAACCATCTTAAACTTTGCCGAGAAACTCGGTGCCGATCTTATTGTGATGCCAAGTCACAAGCGTTCTAAGATCGATAAAGTAGTGCTAGGTTCGGTAGCTAGCAAGGTAGTGCAAAACTCGCCAATTAACGTCTTGGTCGTTAAACCGCAAAACTTATAGTCCGCACATAAAATACCTAAGGCGCTCATTGAGCGCCTTTTTTGATAGTTTTTATCTA
>NZ_JATABG010000007.1:0-37421 GCF_036533755.1 Vibrio sp. M260118
ACCTCGAGCATATAAGGACAGGGTACGTGTTCAGCAATTATGCTGAATGGAAGTGTGCATGAGCCGTATACGAGGCCCGTACGTACGGTTCTGTGAGAGGGATGAGGCGGCAACGCCTCACCCTACTCGATATATTTAGACTCTTAGTTTGACAGTTAATACCCCATCAACTGGAGCAAGTTTTCTGCGGTTTTGATCGCCTCTTTACGGTTGGCGATATTGAGCTTTTGATACAAGTTACGAATGTGAGTCTTGATGGTTGTGCCTGCTACGTCAAGCTCCTGGGCGATCTGCTCATTACTAAACCCTGAGTAAATCAGACCAAGTACCTGCCATTCGCGTTGAGTTAGTGGGCTAGTGCGAACCAGTTCTGGAATATTTGGGTGATTGACCAGCTTCTCGACAAACTCTTCATCAAAGTGGACAGAACTACTGCGTTGAGTGGTAGAGATGTCTTTTAGTAACTGCTGCGCCCGATGACGCTCTAAGTCACCTAGCTCATTCTTTTGATTAAGCTTTTCTAAAATGTGGCCAATCTTTTCACCATCGATCAAGAAGTTACCAAGCATGCCGGTTTGATTCGTCAGCTCTAGTGCGTGCTTGAGAGACTCTCGAGCTGCGTCATCGTTGCCTTGAGATACTGCTAAGACAGCTTCAACAATCTGGTTACGGTTGATATCTGTCAGTAGGTCGTTGTCTCTTGCTTGCTTCTGCATGAACTCTAGCGTTTTGCCTGCCTCATCGTACATCTCTAGCTCGGTTTGAGCGCGAGCAATGTTACGCCACTGCAGTTGGGTAAAGTGGTTGCATGCTGCTTCTGGACGGACTGTTGTCTCGAGCCACTGCTTAATTGAGTCGAGATCACCACGCGCTTTCCAAAACAGCAGTAAAGAGAGTGAAGCGTTAGCCGTCCAGTCGACATGGTAGGTTGACTGTTTTAGTAGGTGGATTATCTGGTCGATAAACTTGCCTGCTTTGTCTAACTCACCGCGACCTACGGCAATACGCGCTAACATAGAGTAGCTATGTAAGTGCTTACTTTGGCTGTGGTCACCTAGTACGTGGAGGCCTTTGTACGCACACTCTTCTGCTTCATCTGGGCGATTCCAACACCATAGAATTTGCGCACGGATTCTTAATAAGAACTCGTGCAAAGGGATCTGCTGCAGTTGCTGCTCTTCGATAAGCTTAAACGCGTTGTCTTGGATCTCGAATGCGGCTTGAACATAGCCTTGCGCAATCAAGATTTCACTTTGCTGTAGCATCGCCCATAGCGCTTGATGGTAAACCTGATACTGGCGCGCTAATTTTTCAGTTTGCTGCATCATAGGTAATGCGCGGCTGAGATGACCGAGTACGTGGTTAACTTCGCCAATCACAGAGGTTGCGACAATGCGGCTGCGGTACACAGTGCTATCAACTTGGCTCAGTGCCAGCTCTGCGAGTTCAAGAGCTTTCTCTGGTTCGTCTCGGTTAATCGCAACCTGAGCGCGCAGAGCATTAAACTCACCCTGTTCCTTAGTGCTTAGAACAACGTTGAGCTCTTTCATCTTAGCATCAGCTTTAGACAGCAGATCTCCGACATCATTGTATCTATGCTGGCTCTGCGCTAACCAAGCTTGCAACATACATAGTTTCGGCTCGCTGTAGAGCTGTTCTGGTGTTAGGGTGTTGATCGCTTTTTCCAGTGCGATTAGCTCGCCACCGTTAAACATGCTCCAACCGTACAGAGTTAATATGTCTGCGGTAAGTTGACCATTATCTGCTGCTTGAGCGTGACGCAGTGCTTGATGCGGTGAAGAGAGTTTTAACCAAGCGTTGGCTGCGGTTTGGTGTAGTTGCTTCTCTTGTTGAGGAATACGTGCGGTTCGCTCGTGAGCAAGAAACTCTGCGAACAGGTTATGGAAGCGATACCAGTTCTGCTCACCTTCAAGAGGGTGGATAAACAGCCCGAAACGGTTGAGCGATTCAATCATGCTCAGCGCATCTTCTCGTTGGGTTAACTCACTGACCAACTGGTCATTGAAGTGATCGAGTACAGAACACTGGAGCAAGAAAGTACGTGTTTCTTGGTCGAGTAGGTCAAACACCTCTTCCACCAGATAGTCCCAAAGATGGGCATGGTTAAATTGAGAGAAAGATTCTGCTGATTGCGCCAGGGTTTTATGTTGATGCTGTGCTTGCAGCGCGATCAGTTGTAATGCTGAAGGCCAGCCTTCAACGTAGTTACGCAGGTTGTCTGCGGTAGCATCATCTATACCGTCGGTGACGCGTTGATTGAAAAAGCGCGTTGTCTCTTCAGTGTCGAATGCGAGCAACTCATTGCCGATCTCAATCATTAAGTCACGCACTCGTAGGTTGGCTGTGCCAAGTGGTGGTGCTGCACGACTTGTAACCACTAGGGTGATATTGTCTGGCATGTGCTTAAGGAAGAAGCGCATAGCCTCGTGAATTTCATCGTCGGAAATTAGATGGTAGTCATCCAACACGATGTAGCACTCTTGATGGAACTTAGACATCTCAGTAAACACTTCCCCAAATAGAGAAGGCAACGAGGAGAACTGTCGTTTTTCAGCAAGCTTTTGCGAGTTAGGACAGCTTCCGTCGGTGGCTTTGTTCAGCGCTTGGATCAAGTAGTTGATGAAACGAAATGAGTCGTTGTCGTTTTCATCAATGCTATACCAACCCACGTGTGACTTATCAGACAGCCATTGCGCCGCCATAGTTGTTTTACCATAGCCCGCAGGAGAGCGGAAAAGGATCAACTTATAAAACGGTGCTTGCTGGAGGAGATCTAATACTCGTGGTCGCACTATGGCATTGTGCAGGCGAGCAGGGCGAGTTAATTTAGAAGGAATCCACATCTTTATGTCCTCATGCTGTTCCCTTATATAAGGGCCACGTACTCCAAATCCCCCGGTACGTGATTAAGCAATTCGTGTGCAGTTAGATTTGTTGACTAAGATGTTACTTGAGAACAAATCCCGCGTTTATTGATCGACCATGGGTTTTTCGCCTAATTCACACTTTACGGCGAACTACGCCCCATATTTGTGACATTAGTCAACTTTGGCTGGGGTGGGAAATGAGTTTTAGACCATCCTTTGCACCAAATAATATGCAAATTTCATTTATTGATAGTTCTTATTGTGATCCAGTAAGCATATTGTTCAATTGATAAGATTCGATATACACAACTTTAACAGGTTTCGTACTAGGGTAATTACGGTTGATGGTGTGATCCCTATCACTGGTGCTCAGACGAAGTGGAATTTAAATGAGAGTTAGATCACTTAACCCCAGGTAATACGCCCTCTACGCCCTTACTCCTCCTCCCAAAATGGCGAGGATTAGGAGGATGTTTCGCTGTTCATGTCGATGCACGATATGGCACAGATGGATTAGAACCTAATAAGTGAGATTTCTCCAATGAAACCTACTCAACAGAAAACTTTTGACAAAGCAGCATTCCAAGCTGACGTAAAAAAGCACCTTTCAGCTACTTACGCAAAGACTGAAGCAACAGCAACGGCGCGCGAGTGGTACCTAGCTATGGGTAAAGCGTTAGCGGAGCTAACAACTTTTGATTTGCTAGCAACTGAGCAAGACCCAAAAATCAAGCAAGCGAAAAGCGTTAACTACCTATCGCTTGAATTCCTAATCGGCCGCCTAACAGGTAACAACCTGATCAGCATGGGTCTATACGACCAGATTACTGATGCGATGGCTGAGCTTGGTCAAAACCTGACTGACCTTCTAGAAGAAGAGCGTGACCCTTCACTAGGTAACGGTGGTCTAGGTCGTCTAGCAGCATGTTTCATGGATTCATGTGCAGCGCAAGAATTCCCAACTGTAGGTTACGGCCTACACTACGAATACGGTCTATTCAAGCAATCTTTTGAAGAAGGTCGTCAGAAAGAAACACCAGATGCATGGCGTGGTGTAGAAGGTTACCCATGGGAAGTTGCTCGTCCTAAGCTTGCTCAAGAGATCGGTTTCTACGGTCACGTTGAAGTAGTGAATCAGAACGGCAAAGAAGTTCGCAAGTGGGTTCCAGGTATGACAGTTAAGGCGATGCCTTGGGATCTACCAATCGTTGGTTACGAGTCAGACACGGTTTACCCTCTACGTCTTTGGGAATGTCAGGCAATCGCACCATTCTCTTTAGAGAGCTTCAACAACGGTGACTACTTCGAAGCACAGCACGGTCTAATCGATGCGGGTAACATTACTAAAGTTCTTTACCCGAACGACAACCATGAGAAAGGTAAAACTCTGCGCCTAATGCAGCAGTACTTCCACTCAGCAGCTTCAGTGCGCGATATTCTACGTCGTCACGAAGAAGCTGGCTTCACTCTAGCTGACCTACCTAAGCAAGAGACTATTCAGCTTAACGATACGCACCCAACTATCGCGATTCCTGAGCTAATGCGCATCCTTGTTGATGAGAAAGGTCTATCTTGGGATGCCGCGTGGGAAATCAGTGCAAACACGTTTGCATACACTAACCACACTCTACTTCCAGAAGCACTAGAGACATGGCCAGAGTCGCTAATTCAGCGTCTACTTCCTCGTCACATGGAAATCATCTTCGAAATCAACCACCGCTTCCTACAAGAAGTTCGCGCAATGTGGCCTGGTGATGGCGAGAAACAAGCTAAGCTGTCTATCATCGAAGAAGGTTTCAACCGCATGGTTCGCATGGCTAACCTATGTGTAATCGGTTCTTACGCAGTAAACGGCGTAGCGGCACTTCACTCTGAGCTAGTTAAGAAAGATCTATTCCCAGAGTTCCACGAAATGTACCCAACTCGTCTACATAACGTAACGAACGGTATTACTCCACGTCGTTGGTTGAAGTTCTGTAACCCAGGTCTATCTAAGCTAATCACTGATAAAGTGGGCAGCGAGTGGCCAGCAAAACTTGAGCAACTTGAAGGCGTAGCTAAGTTTGCAACAGACGCGGAATTCCAAAAAGAGTTCATGGCTGTTAAGAAGCAAAACAAACAGCGTCTTGCTGATTGGGTTAAAGAGAACATGGGTATCGAGCTAGATACTAACGCTATCTTTGATGTGATGATCAAGCGTTTGCACGAGTACAAGCGTCAGCACCTAGACTTGCTACACATCTTGTCTCTATACCACCGCATCATCAACGAACCTGGCTTTGAATGTACTCCACGCGTATGTTTCTTTGGTTCTAAAGCGGCGCCAGGTTACCACCTAGCGAAAGAGATCATCTTCGCTATCAACAAGATCGCTGACAAGATCAACAACGACCCACGCGTTGGCGACAAACTGAAAGTGGTATTCATCCCTGACTACCGTGTAAGCATGGCTGAAATGCTGATCCCAGCCGCTGACGTTTCTCAACAAATCTCGCTAGCGGGTAAAGAAGCATCAGGTACTGGTAACATGAAGATGGCTCTAAACGGTGCTCTAACTATCGGTACGATGGATGGTGCAAACGTTGAGATCCGTGAAGAAGTAGGCGACGAGAACATCTACATCTTCGGTCTAGATGTTGAAGGCGTTCAAGCGGTTAAAGCGCAAGGTTACAACCCTTATGATTACTACCACGCTGACCCACTATTGAAAGCATCACTAGATCTACTTCTAACGGATGAGTTCACCCCAGGTCAACCAGGTCTGCTTCGTGCAACATACGATAGCCTACTTGACGGTGGCGACCCATACCTATGTTTGGCTGACTTTGCTTCTTACGTGCAAGCGCACGAAGACATGGGTAAACAGTACCAAGACCAAGCAGGTTGGGCGAAGAAAGCCATCCTTAATACTTCACTAGTTGGTAAGTTCACTTCTGACCGTTCAATCAGAGACTACGTGAACAACATTTGGAAACTAGAAGCGGTTAAACGCTAATTAAGAAAACGCCCAGGCCTTGTGCAAACTCTTCTTAAATCAGCAGAGAAAAAGCATAAGAAAGATGTGCTTGATCCAGTGCTGGTGGTTCGCGATGGTGAGCCAGTGGAAGTATCGCTTAATTTAGGAGCAAGTGCTCGCGAGAGTGAGTTTAGCTGGCGCCTAGATACAGAGCAAGGAGAGGTACTTGAAGGCTATCTTCAGTCTCAAATCGTTCGGGACGAACGTAAAGAGGGTGGCCCTTTAGTGTTTGCATTACCGAGAGATATCGCTTGGGGTTACCACAAGTTGAGCATCACTCGTAAGCGTCGTAAAGCCCCTTATGAAATGACATTGATCGTTACGCCAAAAGCTTGTTTCAAGCAAGATGGTATTCTTAACGGTAAGAAAATGTGGGGACCAAGTGTCCAGCTTTACACACTACGTACTCAGCACAACTGGGGTATTGGTGACTTCGGCGATCTAAAACAGTTGGTTGCAGATATCGCATCACGTGGTGGTGATTTTGTTGGTCTTAACCCAATTCACTCTCTATTCCCTGCGAACCCTGAAGGTGCGAGCCCATACAGCCCATCGTCACGTCGTTGGTTAAACATCATGTACATCGACGTAAGCTCTGTACCTGAGTTTGCATTGAGTATTGAAGCACAGCAAAAAGTCGGCAGCGCGGAATTCCAACAGCGCCTACAGAAAGCACGTGAATCTCACTGGGTAAACTACAGTGAAGTTTCTAGCCTTAAGATGAGCGTACTTCCTCAGCTATTTGCTGAGTTTAAGAAGCGTCATCTTGATCAAAACTCTGAGCGTGCACAAGCATTCTTAGCATTCGTTGAAGAGGGTGGTGAAAGCTTAGTTCATCAAGCTGCATTTGATGCGCTACACGCTAAACTTCATGCTGAAGATTCAAACGTATGGGGCTGGCCTGTATTCCCAGAAGAGCTACGTAAGTTTGAAAATAGCGCAGTTCAAGAGTTCATTGAGCAAAACCAAGAGCAAGTACACCTGTACATGTACCTTCAGTGGGTAGCTGATACCCAAATCAAAGAAGCGCAAGCGCTAGCTGAAGAGAAGGGCATGTCTGTTGGTTTATACCGTGATTTGGCAGTAGGTGTTGCTGATTCTGGTAGCGAATCTTGGGCTGACGACGGCAACCTTGTGATGGATGCGAGCATCGGTGCTCCACCAGATATCTTAGGTCCTCTAGGTCAGAACTGGGGTCTACCACCTCTCAACCCTCAAGTGCTTCAAGCGACGGGTTACGACGCATACATTAAGTTACTGCGTGCGAACATGAAGCATTGCGGTGCACTACGTATCGACCACGTATTAGGTCTACTTCGTCTATGGTGGATTCCAAAAGGTGAGAACGCAACCAAAGGTGCGTACATCTACTACCCAGTAGAAGACATGCTAGCGATCCTTGCTCTTGAATCACATCGTCACCAATGTAGTGTTATCGGTGAAGACTTAGGTACTGTGCCTGATGAAATCGTAGAAATTCTACGTGATGCTGGCGTTCACTCTTACAAGGTATTCTTCTTCGAAACATCTGAAGAAGATGGCGGCTTTATCTCTCCAGCGCACTATGCTGAGCAGTCGATGTCTGCACTTTGTACTCACGATATGCCGACACTGCGTGGCTTCTGGCACTGTGATGACTTGAAGATGGGTGAAGAGCTTGGTCTATACCCAGATGCAGAGCAGCTAAAAGGTTTATTTGCTGACCGTCTAGAATGTAAGCAGGGCATCCTAGATTCAGTCGCATGGCATGGTTACTTGCCTGAAGGTGTTGGCCGTGACGCGCAATACGTACCAATGGACTCTTACTTAGCAGAAGCACTACAACTTCACGTTGCAGCGGGTTCTTCAACGCTTCTAAGTGTTCAGTTGGAAGATTGGCTAGAAATGGATAAGCCAGTTAACATTCCAGGTACTGTGGATGAGTATCCAAACTGGCGTCGTAAGCTTTCAATGAACCTTGATGAAGTGTTCGCACACGAAGGTGTAAACCGCGTTGCTCGTAAACTGACAGAAGTGAGAGCAAAAGCGAGTAAATAGTTGCCGAACTTGCTGTCGCGCATAGAAAATTCTTGGTTCCATCACTCTATGTGCGTCAGGATTTGGTTAAACTGACCTAACGCTAACTAAGCCCGCTTTATAGCGGGCTTTTTCTGTATAGAATACTCATAAGACCAAAAGTTCGATTTATGCGAACCTTTGAAAGTTAGGTTAGGGAGAACAGTATTTTGAAAAAAACAGCGTTAGATAAGGCGACAAAGAACTATAACCAACTTTCACATGCGACATTTTCCGATCCATTCTCATTTATTGGCCCATTCCTAGATTCCGACCAAACCGACCTACGTGTTTGGATGCCGGGCGCTGATGGCGTAGAACTGGTGGTAGACGATGAACGCATTGAGTTAGAACGAGAAGGCAGTTCAGGCTTTGTCTTAAAACAAGCAAAAGATCTGCACTTATCTCACTACTTGCTCGCCGTTGATTGGAATGGGACAGAGCAGCTCATCGATGACCCATACCAGTATCACAACATCTATGCAGAGTATGACGATCTACATACGCCGAAAGAGATGTACAAGCATATGGGCGCGCAGTTTGTCACCTTAGAGCGTGGTGGCAAGCAGATCTCTGGTACCCGATTCTTGGTCTACGCCCCTCACGCTTCAGCGTGTAGCTTGGTGGGTGAGTTCAACCAGTGGGACGGACGCCGCACACCGATGCAGCGCCTAGACTACGGTATTTGGGGTATCTTCATTCCTAATTTAGCCGAAGGTGCTAAATACAAGTTTGAGCTCAAAGGCCCGAACGGAGAAGGTCTACCACATAAAGCTGACCCTTGGGGGGCCTTTGCTGAGCAATATCCTTCATTTGCGTCAGTTACATATGATCACAGCCGCTACCAATGGCATGATGAGCAGTGGCAATCGCGTCCAGTAACTGAAAAGCGTAAAGACGCCCTGTCATTTTATGAACTGCACGCAGGCTCGTGGCGCCGTGGTGCCAATGGCGACTTCTTAAATTATCGTGAGTTGGCGGAGCAGTTAATCCCGTATTTGGTTGATATGGGTTACACCCATGTTGAGTTGATGCCGGTATCAGAGCACCCATTCTACGGCTCTTGGGGTTATCAACCGGTAGGTTTGTTCGCGCCAACCAGTCGTTTTGGTTCGCCAGATGACTTCAAATACTTTGTTGATCAGTGTCACCAAGCCGGTCTTGGTGTGGTACTCGACTGGGTACCTGCTCACTTCCCGTCAGATGATCACGGCTTAGCGAACTTTGATGGTACACCGTTATTCCACGATCCTGATCCTCGCCGTGGTTGGCATCAGGATTGGAACTCGTACATTTATGACCTTGGTCGTGAACATGTACGTCGTTTCCTTGTTTCTAATGCGCTGTATTGGTTTGAGCAGTTCCACATTGATGGTATTCGCGTCGATGCAGTGGCTTCAATGCTCTATCTCGACTACTCGCGCAGCCATGACCAGTGGATTCCGAATATTGATGGTGGTAACGAGAACTACGATGCGATAGCGACCCTTAAATGGATGAACGAGGAAGTGTACAAGTACTTCCCGAATGCGATGACGATTGCAGAAGAGTCAACCGCGTTCCCGGGTGTATCTGCACCAACCTTCATGGGCGGCTTGGGCTTCGGCTTTAAGTGGAACATGGGCTGGATGCACGACTCGCTTTCGTACATCAAAGAAGATCCTATCCATCGTAAGTATCATCACGACACGATCACCTTCCCATTGGTGTATGCGCACAGTGAGAACTACGTGCTGTCTTTATCTCATGATGAAGTGGTTTACGGTAAAGGTTCTATTCACAACAAGATGCCGGGTGATGAATGGCAGCAGACCGCAAACCTCCGTGCTTACCTTGGTTACATGTATGCGCAGCCAGGTAAGAAACTCAACTTTATGGGTGCTGAGTTTGGTCAAACTGGCGAGTGGAATCATGATGACCAACTACAATGGTTCTTGCTTGAGTTTGAGCGTCACCAAGGGGTGCAAAATCTGACTCGTGATCTGAACATGCTATATCGAAATGAAAAAGCCATGTACGAGCTGGATAGCGAACCGCGCGGTTTTGAGTGGCGTTTACAAGATGCCTCTGAAGCTTCGATATTGGCTCATGAGCGTTTAAGTGATAGCGGCGAACGTATTCTTGTCGTGACCAACTTTACGCCTGTACCACACCATGAGTTTAGGCTTGGTGTCCCGCATTCAGGTAGATATCAACTGTTGTTAAGCACTGACGATGCTAAGTACCACGGCAGTGGTTTTGACGTGTTGGAATCGGTGAATACCGAAGAGTTGGAGAGTGAAGGCTTACCGCAGTCGATACACTTAAAACTGCCGCCATTGGCAACTGTCTTCTATAAACTAAGTTAATTGTCATCTGATTAGTCTAAGCCCAGCCATCGCTGGGCTTTTCATATATTGACCTTTACTCAACAATATTGGGGTGCGTTCTATCTTGGTAGTTGGGTAACTGCTCCCTGAGCCCTTCAAACGTGCTGCGGGCGCTCTCTTTTGCCAGTTTATTTGCTAGCCAATCAGGCAAATCTCCACCTGGATCTGCGAAGGCAACGTATTCAATCAGTGAGTAGCCATTGGTAAGCTTTTGTAGTGTCCAGGTGGCTTGTACCGAACGAATTCGAATGTAGCCTTCTTGCTCCGGTAAGCTTGGTGCAGCAGCATCTTTGATATTGAGAGTAAAACCAATCTCGTCGAAAGAGTACTGGGAGTAGGTCACCATGTCCCGATCCTTGGCTGGCCAAGGGGCTGAAAACTGAGTGTAGACGATGTTTTCGGTTGGCGAGATCTGCTTGATAACGCGGCTTAGGCTTACGTTATCGATCCAGTTGGGCACATTATCTGAGTCTTCTAAAAGAGTGAGAAAGGCGCTATAGCTAGTCGGGGTAAACATTCGGGCTCTAATTTCGACTAGGCCATCACTGTGCTCACGAGAGTAAATCGTGATGCCATCCCCATCACTTTCAAACTTCCAACTAGCACTCGGCTTAGCATACAAGTAATTCGATGCGATGAGTGTGAAGATAAGTATACTTTTCCCTAAGTTCGTCATTATCTTTCCTGAGCTAGGTTCTATATTTGACCTTGTGTTCTAATGTTTTATTCGACCACGCAAAGACTTGGTTTGAGACTTTATATTTTTGCCTTTTAAGCGCCGCTCTTTCGATGCTCGGGTCGGTTTTGTTTCTCGGCGTTTCTTCTGTACCACCATAGCTGACTTGATCAGTTCTGCTAGCCTGTTTAATGCATCTTCTCTATTTTGCTCTTGAGTTCGATACTGCTGCGCCTTGATGGTGATAACCCCATCTTTAGATATACGGGAATCTCTTAGTGCCAGTATTCGCTCTTTATAAATAGTAGGCAATGTTGAGCGGTTAACGTCGAACTGAAGATGGATCGCACTAGAGACCTTGTTGACGTTTTGTCCTCCGGCGCCTTGAGCACGAATAGCAGTGAGTTGAATTTCCCAAGCTTGCAGTTCAACAGTGTTTGATAACTTAAGCATGTGACATTAATCATTGTGATGTTGTGCTTATTGTAACGATTTTGCGAGTGTTTGCCACACAGCTCAAATTTGAAATCCACTTTGAAAATAAACCTGTCGTATATTGAACGGCTATTAAAAGTGAAATAGCCTTGCAGCAGTAGGGTATTTCTTGACTGTTTTAGTCGAGTATATTCATCAAAAAATAGTAAGTTATTTGTAGGGGAATTCTGTATCTTGGCTCACATAAACAAAACTGATTGATGGCTTATGTCGAGAATAATACTGTATATGTGGTTGTTAGTGTGATATTGTTTTATTGTTACATTTGCTCTTTATATTTTGTTGGTCACTCGAAAATTTGAGGGGATGCATCCCTTGTTAAAATTTACTACGTTCACTCGATCTCTATTTATTTGTCTTTTCTTAAGCGTACTTTCAATTGTAGCTCATGCTTCAGAAATAGAAGTCACAGTAACACCATTGAACGCGACCTATGAAAATGGCAAATATGTTGATTATCAGATTAATGTCAAAAACACCACGGCCAAAAGGCTCCATGATGTCAGCGTTCGTGATCTGATCTGGGATACTACGGCAGACTCTGCTAGTGGTAGGGTTAAGGCGTTTACAAATTTAACCATCACCTCATCGAGTAATTATGGTTCTAATCCTGGTATCTACACCGCATCTGATACCAACTTACTCGCGTTAGATGCGCAGCTTTTCCCTTACGGTTCCATTCAGTATCAAGTTCGGGCGCAAGTGGCGGATCCGATCATTGGTGACATCGTTTTAGATAGCGCTTCAGTTAGTGTAGATATCGATAACGATGGTGTGGCAGAGATCTATACACCTAGTGCTCCCGCTGTATTTAAAGCGGTCCCTTATGAATATTCGCTTGAAGTTTCGGTTGATAAAAGTGAGTACGTCGTTGGCCAAGCATTAACCTATACACTGGTCGTACAAAATAAGGGCAGTTATCAGGTTCAAGGGCTTAACATTGAGCAGCCTTTCCAGTCGTTGTCTGTTGAAACCAGTTCAGGCTCATCGAGCTCTCCATTTCAACATGTTGCTATTAGTGGTAAGAAGGCTGGCAGCGACAGCGATTTAGGTTCTTTCTCTCCTGATGGGGACTTGTTAGTTTCGGCGGCCAAGATCGCTGTGGGCGGCAAGCTGACCTACACTATAGTGGCAACGGTTGGTGATGATGTCACGGGAGACATTATTACGTCAGCGATTGCTAGTACTAAAGATGGTGACATAACAAGTTTAGAGTTAGACACTCCTCCAGCCAAACCTTTGGTAACGATTGAACATAGTTTAGATAAAACCAATCCATACCTAGTTAGTTCTACAAGAACGTTCTCCGTTAAAGTGGAAAACTCAGGAAGCGGTATTGCCCATAACTATCATGTGAAGCAAAACATTGCCGATTTGGTTGCCAACTTAGGTTTGGGTAACAATTTACAATCGGAGCACAATAACTCTGATGTAACAGGGAACTTGTTTTCGCACTGGGCAATTGAAGTTGATGACATCGGGCCAAACTCTAAGTCGAAGTTCAAAAGTTTGGGCTCTCAAGCAGATGTCGAATTTGATGACGCGATTTCACTTTACCCAGGTGAGACCATTCACTACACCATTAAAGCGACACTATCTCCTGTAGCGATGGGCGAGATTCAGGGTGTAAGTGCGTCTGTTGAAGATGCTGAAAACAATTTGGTTCAAGACGCGCAAATTACCAATGTGGTCAAGGCTGAGCGTACTTTGCAGGTGACAGACCCTGAGATAAAAATCGTTAAGTCGAGCAATGAATCTGAGTACACGCCAGGTAACCAAGTTAGATACGATATTGAAGTGAGCAACAGTTCATCGAAGTATTTTGCCAATGATTTAAAGGTGGTTGATGACTTAACTTGTGTGCAAACTGACCAAGCTGGAGGAGCGGGTCAAGGCCAGGCATTTAAGCGTTGGAAGCTAGAGCCTGCAAGTGCGGAAGATAGCAAAGGAACAGACCCAGGTACATACAACTATGGCGCCTGGACAACCGCTCCAATTACGGTTTCACCGGATATTGCTCCCGGGCAAACGGTGGCTTATACCCTAACTGCTGAAGTGAGTGACACCAGTATTGGCCTTATTGTCGATAGCGACCCGGCTTGTTCTGACAATGTCATTGAAGATGGCTCTGGCATCCAGATGCCGGAAGATAACCTGCGTGCAAGTAAAGATGTTGATAGTCGCTACTACTCTTCTGGTGATGTGCTTACTTACACCATTCGTGTTGATAACGATGGGAAAGGATTTGCTGATCAAGTGCCGGTTGTTGATGACCTTGGCGCAGTTCAAACGACGGATATCTCAGGTAAGGTCATTCCGGCTTTCGAAAGTTGGACAATCACAGCGCAAGCTTTTCACAGTGATGGCACTTCGGCAACAGCGACAGATACGGGCATTAAAGGGACGATAAACAGTCCTGATACTCTTAATGTTAAAGCGACTATTGAGCCGGGCAGCTATGTAATTTACACCATTGCTGCTAAAACCAATCCACTTGCTAACGGTCATATTCAAAATACGGTGACAGTGGATAACTCGGTCTATGCCGATAGGGGCTCTGATCCGCGTGACTTTGAGATTGAGTTAAATAAAACCGTTAAGACAGATGGTGACTCAGGTTTCCATGGCGATCATACCGGTTACTCAAAACTCGATAGCGAAATCACCTATCAAATCCATGTTAAGAACGCCAAAGGCAATGGTTACGCGACCAATGTTCGTGTTAAAGACGAGCTTTCGACCATTACAGCAGGCCTGTTAGAGCCAGATTCTGCGTCAAAGCCTGTGTTCTCGTCTTGGACTATTTCTGCCGACATCATCTCAGACGATCCTCTGCTTAACGGTAATGCTACCTACACTGATGTCGGTGATTTCGAAGACAATAAAGACCTTGATGTTACTGCCCAGATAGCACCCAACGTTGAGGTGGTGTACACCATCGTTGCGAAGATTGACCGCAGTGTAAGTAGCGAAATCGTTTATAAGCGGTTTACCAACACCGCCCATGTTGAAACTCGTGACTCTGATGCGCAAACCGGTGCTTCAGACAGTGCGGTCGTTTACCCAAAAGCGCCCGATGTTGTGGTGGTCAAAACATCCAAAGAGAACAAGTTTGTTCCGGGTCAATGGGTTGAGTTCAATGTCACTGTCTATAACCGAGGTGCTGGTTATGCGAATGATGTCTCCGTGAATGATGACATTAAGGGGATGAATGCGTTCTCGAAATGGACCATTGAAGCGAGTACTGACTCAAATAACACCACGTACAAAACAGGCAGTTATGCCGATACCAAAGCTCACTACCCAGACAACGGCAATATCAACGCCAAGGTGGATATTGATCCTAAAACGTCTGACGGTATGGGTTATGTGACCTACATTATTCGTGGCTTGGTGAAAAACGATTACACCAGCACTGAAATTTCGAACACGGTTGAGATTCATGATCCGGTCAATAACTTAGACCAATCAGCAACGGCGGAAATCGGTGATAGCGGTGACGATCGACTCAACGTTTCGATTCTTAAAACAGCCGATCGAACTCGATTTGTGCCGGGCGAAGATGTCACCTACTTCATCACGCTGCAGAACAACAGTGAGAACACCGCAGAGTCGTTAAAACTTGTCGATCCTTTAACCGAGATTCGCTCAGTATTGGCAAACAAAAAAGATGACCACTTTGCTAACTATGAAGACCAATCTCCATTTGAGTATTGGCAGTTCGATTATGCCGACGGAAAAGGCTGGCAAGGGCAAACCACCGATGATCTGATCTATCCTCCGGGCAAAGACAGCAGCTCGTTCTCATTAGCCGCAGGTGAAACTCGTACCTTTAAAGTTAAGGCGCATGTTAAAGACAATGTTGTCGGCTCGATGAATGGTGGATTACTAGAACGCAAAATTGCCAATGATGCTTACATCTTCCAAGACTATAACAAGGTTACTCAAGCATCACACGTTTCTCACCATGAGATGGATCGTGTAGACAGTGGTGGCTGGACACATAGAACGCTACTGGTTAATGGTAAACAGAGCCGTTTCTATGCGCCGGGCGATACGCTGACCTACAAAGTGAAAGTGTCGTCTAAAACGGGTTATTACAACGACCACAAAGTGACAGAAGACATCAAGGGTGTGCAAACACAGCTGCTTGACGGCACCACGGCCAACCCATTCAAAAACGTGTTCACTGTTAAAGTCGAGACTGACAATACCAATGGCGGTAAAGGTACCACTGATGGCACACAAGACGGCGTGGTGCAAGACAACGAAAATATCGACACGACGATAGATGTCGCAGGTGGGGACTATGTTCTCTATACCATTGAAGGCGTAGTGCGTGACGATGCGGTGGGCGATATTACCATGGGCGACGACACGGTTGAGCCTTATGAGTACCACCTTAACTTTACTAAAAAAGTCGATCAGGTTAATTATCAGCCAGGTAAAGATCTGATTTATCACTTAACCATTAATAATAATGGTCAGGGTAACGCCTACAATATTCCTGTTGAGGATCAGCTGTCTAAGATTGAAGTGGAGCTTTTAGACGGTACTAAAGGCAAAGCGTTCCCTAATGGTTGGACGATTGAGACTAACGTACTTGGTGGTAGCCCAGTTGCTCAGCCTGATCTTGATAAAACCATTAAAGATAACGCTGACATTGTGACTCATGTGTCGATACCTGCTGGAGAGACCATTGAGTATGTAGTGACCGCTAAGGTCAATACCCAAGCCACCGGCTCGTTTGTTAACGTGTTTAAAGTCGATGGCGATAGTGTCAGCGCTGAATCGAAGCCAGATACCGAGAAATATGACTTTGAAAAACACCTTGTCGCGTCATTGGATAAAGATGGCACTATGCCGCTGACAGGGGGCTATACGCCGGGCGGTTACCTTGTCTATGAAATTATTCTGAGAAACAGCAATAACGTCCACTTGCAAGATGTGACTATTGTCGATGATATTCGCGGTATCTCTACAGATTACTACGATGGTACGACAGGCCAAGCATTTGACTCGTGGACTATCACGACTTCAGTGGATTCGAGTGGTTTGTCTAATCCAGGTCGTGTCAAAGACAACGAGAATATTGATACTCGATTTGACCTAGCTGGGAGTAGCTTTGCCGCAGAAGGCAGTTTCGTTAAGTACACCATAAAAGCTAAGATCTCTGAGAAGGCAGTAGGCTCGATTCAGAATATTGCTAAAGTCGATGGTACGCACTCACTTCGCTCTGAGCGCATGGACATGCTTGCGGCTAATTTAAAGAAAACCCATAAAGCATACACAGATACTACGCTAGCGACACAAAAAACGACTTATGACTTTGATCTAAGTAATCAAGGTCAAAACGTAGTGTATCACTTGCGTCTTGTTAACACAGGCAAGGGCACCGAGTACGCAAGTTCGTTGAAGGAGATGTTTTCGAGTATCAAAAACCGCTTGGCACAAAATGCCGCTGGTGAGAGCAACGATCAAAAAGACCAAACTTACAAACCTTACGGCTGGACAGTAACCGTTACTAAGTCGGATGAGTTGGTGACGGACATAGGCGGTTACACAGGCGGAAGCAATGTGGATATCGATATTCCAACCTTGTCTATTGCCGCTGGTGGTTGGGTAGATTTTATTATCGAATCGACCATCCGCGATGACGCACTTGATAACGTCGTGGCTAAGCCGTTCTACAATGGCTCTGTATTCCAGAAGTCCACCATTAAGCCTGAGGCGCCAAATCTAGAGGTGACAAAGCAGATCGTTTCAATTGGCGGCCGAGCTTACTCTAAAGGCGATACTTATAAACCAGGTGAAGAGGTTGTCTATCATCTTAATGTGAATAACCAAGCCAAGGTGTGGACAGATCAAACTCGTATTCAAGATTTGATCTCTGATATCACAGTTGAAGTACTAGGTGGTTCAACTCAGCAAGCCTTTGAATCTCATACCATCACACATGATTTTGACTCAGGTTTAAATAGTGCAGTTGACACCTACATGCCTGACTACGATGCAAGTGGCGATCTAGACCTATTGCTCGATATGGGACCAGCAGAAGCCATTGAATTTACCATCAAGGGTACGATTCGTAGTGATGCCTTGGGCGACATTGATGCTAACCATGCAACCGCTGGAGGCGTTAAAGTCGAAACTCCGGTGATTCCTCCTGTTGCTCCGAACCTAGTGATAGAAAAACTGGTCATCAATACGACAGCAGATGGCGGAAGCTGTAGCTTCCCATCGAATACCGGGGATGGCTGTGAATACAATCCTGGCGGACAGGTTAGTTACACCATCTCGGTAGAGAATACCGGTGAAGGTATTGCTAACGATGTCGAGATTCTAGATAAGCTCAATACCATTTCTACCTCTACCAGTGCTAAGGCATTCAGTAGCATCTCTACCACAGTGGTTGAGCAGCCGAGCGCAGATCGATTCTCTATTTCAGGTAGCTACTCAGGAAGTAAACCACTGGATGCTAAGTTCGACCTCATGCCGGGTGATAAGGTTGTATTTGGTGTCGCGGGTGAAGTCGACAGTGACGCAACGGGCACCATCACCAACATTGCTAAAGTGGACGGTGTTGATACTAATGACATCGTTCTTGGCCAAGGCAGTGCGGAAATCTACGCGTCGAAATCAACTGACACACCGACTTACGTACCGGGCGGCGAAGTGCGCTACACCATGTACATCGCTAATACGTCTGATTCGAACGCGGATGTCAAAGTTGAAGATGCCATCTCTTCCTTTATGGTGGAAACCGCGGATGGAAGCACCCAAACCGCGCTAACCAGTTGGACGACAACCGCGAGCTTTGTCAGCAATGCAACGGCTGAACACAATGATGCTAGCGCTATTCAAACCAGCGGTGATATTGATGCTGTGGTCAAGTTGGGCGCTGCGGGTACAGAGCCAACGGTGTTGAAGATTGACGTCGTGGGTAAGGTGCGTGATGACGCGGTAGGTAAGTTTGGCAACACCCTATATGTTGATAGCAAGCAGTACGATCTGAAACAGCACTTTATCTATCCTGAGCCGGGTAGTCTTGAGGTGAGCAAAACGCCTTCAGTGTCACCAGCGCTATATGCTCCAGGCGATTCAATAGGCTTTGATATCGTGGTCGAAAACACGGGTACAGGTTATCTGACTAACGTAAATGTTAAAGATTTAGTGGCTGATATTAGCGCAAACTTAGTCGGTGACTCAGTAAAAGGTAAAGCGTTCGATGAGTGGGACGCGGCCAAGAGCAGCGTTAAAGTGATTGACGCTGGCGCTAGCCCTAGTGTCACAACCTCAGAAAGTGGCTTTAGCGGCACCGATAGCTTTACGGGAGTCTACCAACTTGCACCCGGTTCAAAAATCGAGCTGCATTTGCAAGGGACGGTAAACTCTAACGTTGTTGGCCCAATCACTAACCAAGTTTCGGTTTCTGCTGATGGGGTAACGGACGCAAGTGATGAGGCGACTTATCAGCCAATTGATGCCGAAGTTTTGGTAACTAAATCGGTTGATAAACCCACCTACCTAGCTGAAGACACTTTGACCTATACCGTGATACTGACCAACACCCAGCGTGTGTGGGCAACGGATGTTCACGTAGAAGACTTGGTTGACCGTATTAGCTCAGAGACCATCTTTGGCACCACTATTAGTGCCTTTGATCCTTATTCGATTGAGATTACCGCAGTGTCGGATAAAGGTACGACTAGCTTGCCTGTCTTGTCGGGCAAGTTTATTCAAGACGATGTCAACATTGCTCCTGAAGATGTCGTGACCATCACTATTACAGGTACTTTGAAGCCAGAGATCATTGGCGAAGTGAAAAACACGGTAACGGTGGATTACGACGGCAAGAATGCTCAAGCCGAAGCGGTGAGTGAGCCAATCGTGCCATCAATTGAGGTAGTCAAAGCGCCATTAAACGCAACCTACACTCCAGGCAACAATAATGGTTTCACTATCACCATTCGAAATAAAGATGCAGCGTTTGCTAATGATATTGCGGTGAAAGATGCTATCTCGACCATGATGGTCAAAACCATCGGCACGGATGAGAAACCAGCATTTAGCCGTTGGCACTACTCCTTAAAGGCTGACGACCCGATGACCACGGTTGGTCCTGATAGCTCAAGTTGGAACAAGGACATCGACCACACGGTAGATCTGGCACCCAATGACACCATAGTCTTTACCGTGGAAGGTACTGTGGAATCGACCGCCATTGGCCAAATCGACAATACAGCAACCGTTACCTTTGATGGCAAAGAGAGTCAGGCTTCCGCTGTGATTGATCCCGAACCGTCAAACATTAGCGTAACCAAAGTTGCCGATAGAGAGTTCTACCAAGCGGGCTTACCAGCGAAGTTTACTGTGACGGTAAGCAATGATGGAGCAGGTTTTGCTAACGATGTTTTGATTAAAGATCTGATGAGTGATGTGCAAGTGACTTTAGTTGATGGCACAACGGGTCCTGCGTTTGAAAACTGGACGATCGACACTCAGCTCAGCGATCCTCGAACTGTACTTAGCGAGACACCAAGTGGTACGAATCCTGATATTCAAACCACAGCAGACATTGCACCTAATAGCCAAGTGACTTTTGTTATCAATGGCACGGTCAATCACTATGCAACCACAGATATTATCAACACGGTTAATATCGATCTTGATGGCAAGCCGACTCTAACTGCCGAAGCAACCATCAAGCAGCGTCCTATCTCCTTGAAGCTAGAGAAGTTTGTCGGTGATACCGGGACAGATACAGAGATGTTCTACGAGCCGGGAGAGCAAGCGACATTTAGAGTTGTGTTGACCAACCAAAATGAAGCGTTTGCCGCAGGCATTGAACTGAAGGATCTACTGGATGAGCTAGAAGTCGATACCGTTAATGGTACGCGAGAGAAGGCATTCGAATCTTGGACAATCAAGGTCAACAAGGGTAATGAGTTGACCACGGTTTCTCCTGACCCAAGTGGTAGTAATCAGAATGTCGATGCGACGGTCAACTTAGCACCGAAAGATGTGCTTGAGTTAGTTATTACCGGCAAAGTAAATGAGTACGCTAATGGCACTATCGATAATAAAGCTATCGCCGATGTTCCGCTGGGCGATTCGACCAGACTGATTGCGACTGCGAGCTTAAAGCCTGAGCCAGATAATGTGCAAATTAGTGAGGTTGCTGACAACCCTATCTATGTAGCAGGTGAGAAGGCGACGTTCAGAGTGACGCTGTTTAACGACAGTAAAGGCTTTGCTAACGACATCCAACTGCATAACGTCATTTCTGGCATGTTGGTGCAAACGAGGCCAGACATCAGTTCGGGTGACCGCGAGTACATTAGTGCCTTCACGGACTGGACGATAGACATTAGCAGCGATGATCCACGTTCGAATATCAATGTCGGTACCTTGTCGGTGAATACGGATGTCAGTATCACTGGCGATATCGCACCGGGTGACAAAGTCGAACTGGCCATTACGGGTACCACAGACCCTAGAGCCATGGGTGAGATCGTCAACATCTCGCAAATGATTCAGAACTCACCTCCTCCAGAGAGTGGCGGACTGACGGCAAGTTATACCGCTTCGATGCAAACGGTGAATGCGATGATCACGCCTAAGGCAGTTGATCTGGTCGTCGATAAGACCACAACTAAAGGTGAGAACGTCGAGTACACCAATGACGATGATGAGCTGACTTATGTGCTGCGCGTGACTAACCAAGGTTCTGCCACCATTCATGGCGCCGAGATGCTTGATGAAATATCCAAGCTTGTTGGAGCTAATGGCAATGCCCTATTTACTAGCTGGGTTATGCAGATCAAAGAGTTACCATCGGGGCAGATTAAAGCAGATATCACCGATAAAGACTTAAATCTACCGGGTGGTGGTGTTTCGCTCGACCTGCAAGCCTATATGGGCAACGGCTATGAAATTACCATTACTGGGCAACTCAATAAAGGCTTAGATGATGATATTACTAATACCTTTACGGTGACAGATCCAAACACAGGAATCAGTGCGTCAGATGACGTTACGATTCATGTGAAGAAGTTCGCAGATAACGAAGGGGATCTGTTAGTCACTAAAGAGGCACTTAAAGAGACCGCCCAAGTGGGTGATGTGGTGGAGTACGAAGTGACGATCGTCAATAACAATCAGTCTGAGTTTAAAAACGTCAAACTGGTCGATAGATACCCTTCAGGCTTTGCTTACGTCCCTAGTTCTACAGAGCTAACTAATAGTGGTCCTGATGGTGAATTTGACACAGGTGATGATGTTATAAGCACAGCCGATCCTGCGGTGACAAGTACGTTAACCTTCAACGTTGGTGACATGCTTGCCTACGGCAGTAGTGACAAAATCATCACCGAGAAAGTTCGTATCCGTTATCTATTACGAGTCACTGTTGGTGCAACTTTCGGTAAGTATGTCAACTCGGCAGTGGCAATGACACCGCCAGAAGGGCAAGAGTCGGGAGCCTTGGTTGAGAACTCAAATACCGCAACAGCCACCGTGGAAGTGGAGCCGGATAAGGTGTTCGATACGGCTTCGATCATCGGCAAGGTGTTTCAAGACCACAACCAAGATGGTTTCCAAGCCGATGCTACGGCCTTTGATGTCAGTCTAACTGCCAATGTGGACCCTAGAGATTATATCGCCAACAGTACTGTGGTGATTGAAGATGGTCAGGAACAAAGCCTGAGTGATAGTGAGTATAAGAGTAAGCAAGGATCAGGTTATAGCTATGGCGTAACTTCAAACAAAGGCGAATACCATTACAACGCTATACAGGCAACACCTAAAGTGGCGGTGCCAGGCAACCTTGTTGAGTCCGCTCTAGTGCAGGGATATGAAATCGACAAGCTGTTTGGGATCTCGCAAAACCGAACTCTGCCGAAGAGCAACAAAGTCGTGTTCCAGCTGGCGACTAAAAGCGACAAGGGCTTTAGTTTCAGTGTAGTGACTCACTCGGGCACCCGCTTTGCGTTCGATGCAGTGGGTCACATTCGCTCTCAATATGTGGGTGATAAGAAGCAGGGACTTAGCGCTGAAAACCTCAACGTAACGCGTAATTTGTACAAAGATGGCGATCACTACTTATGGGAAATCGTGATTGAGAACAAAGGCATCTATGAAGATGGTATTCCTGGTGTGCGTCTGATCACCACTGAGGGGATTATCATTGAAACCGATCAGTATGGTCGTTATCACATTCCGGATCAGTGGGTATTGGATAAGAAAGGGCAGAACTTCTTAGTTAAGTTAGATACCGATTCCTTACCAACAGGCATGAAAGTGGTGAGTGAAAACCCACGAGTACAGCGAATATCGCCGAATAAACTGACTAAGTTCAATTTCAGCGTTGCATTAAAGGAAGAGAAGTAGCCGTGAATTTCGATCGACTGAAGACTAAACGTTGGGTGGGCAAACAATGAAAAAATTCAAACTGACTCATTTGACGGTCTGTATTCTTGCGGCTATCCCTTTGGTTGCTGCCGCGAAGGATACCAGCCAATTACAAAAACTTGATACAGATACGACGGGTATAGAGGTTGCTGTTCATGAACAAGAAGACAGCTCACGTATCTATCTCAAAGAGGGCGCGATTTGGGCCAGCAGAGACATCACTCGCTTCGATCCTGTTCTTGATGTGAGCATTGGTGATGAGCTAGAAGTCGCAGATGGAAAGCTGACGGATTCTGTGAACTTTACCATCAGCTCAAACTACAGCTACTACATGGCGCGTTATCAAATTGAGGTCTATCGAGGCCAAGACCGCAGTTTATCGCAGCCATTAAAGATCATTACTGGCACTGAAGTCGCCAACGATATCGATATTAGTTGGGATGGTTCAACAGATGTGGATTACACGTTTGCACCGGGCGAGCAGCTACAGTTCCGCTTTAAGGCTTGGGATAAAGACGACAACATGGATGTGACGACTATCGGCATCGCTGATTTAGTCAATCCAGATTCTGAAGTGGATATCGACCGTAATGATAGCGAAGACAAGCTATCGCGAAGTTATGGGCGTGCAACCTTGATGCGCCACAATATCCCAACTAACGCAGGGTTAGCCAAGTTTATCGGTACCGGTTTGAAAGGCGTCGATAAGGTTGTGATCGGTGAAGACGAGTTTGAAGTGGAAGAGGGCGAATTGTATGCCGAGCAGTTTTTGCCTGCGGATGCATACGTGTTCCCTACGAAAGTCATTTTTGACAATGGCGACGAGCGTCTTTATCAGCTGTATGTACGTATTCCAGATACTTACTACTCTCAAGCAGGTCTTGCCGATATATATATTGGTAAGAACGAAGTCACTGGCTCAACAGGTGCACTAGGGGTTAATGAACAGTATCAAGATGACATCTATAACCAAGGTCGAGTCGCATATTTTAGCCAAGGTAAGTTTGGCGACAAACTTCGAGTAACTACTCACTTCGATAGTAAGAATGGCCGCATCAAAGACATTTTTAAGCACCCATTTGCCTCTGACAGTTCTGATGTGTTCGACATATTAGAAGACGATGATGAGCTCTACTACGGCGATTATGGTGACGGCGCTAATATCCACAAAGTCGTCAATACCAAGGGTAAAGTCTACTTGAATCTTGAATACGATAAATCTCAAGCGCTGTGGGGTAATTACAATACAGGTCTGACTGGCACCGACAACAACGATTACAACCGAAGCTTATATGGGTTTAAAGGGGACTACCGAACTCGCTCAACGACTAAGTTTGGTGAAGACCGTCTCAACGTGGTTGGTTTTGCTGCGTCGGCGGACTCTGCGTTCGCTCATGATGAATTCTTAGGCACGGGTGGCTCACTCTACTTCTTGCGCCACGGTGAGGTCGTTCCGGGCAGTGACAAAGTGTTTGTTAAAGTGGTCAACAAAGACTCGGGGATCTCTGAGCGAGAGCTACCACTGCAATCAGGCCGAGACTATGACATCGACCCATACCAAGGGCGAATCATCCTTAAGCGCCCACTGAGTAACATCATTTCAGAGAGTTTTGGCAGCGTTATTTCCGACACACCAACCGATGGTTATGAGAACTATCTGGCAGTGGATTATGAGTACGTGCCGAAAGGTTCAGATGTTAAAGACAGCATGACCTACGGTGGTCGGGTGAAAGGCTGGGCCAACGATTATATAGGCATCGGTACTAACTACATGACCGAAGAGCGTGACGGACAAGATTATGAATCTTACGGCAGTGATCTTACTTTGCGCGCGACGGAAGGGACGTATTTAAAGGCGGAATGGGCGCACAGTAAAGGTCAGCAAGCGGATTCCAATTATGTCTCTTTTGATGGTGGTTTAACCTTCCGTGAAGTGGGTAATAGCGCGCAAGCACGTGAAGGTGACTCTTTCCAAGTCAAAGGTGTGGCGAATCTGTACGATATCGCGCCGGAGGTGTTTGGCGCGGTAGGTAACGACATTAAGGCTTGGTACAAATCTAAAGATGCAGGCTACAGCCAAGCAAGTCAAAGTGATGACTTAGAGCAGCTGTCATACGGTACAGAACTGCGTTTGCAAGCGACCGATGAGTTGAGCTTTGCCACCCGTTATACTTCTATCGAAGAGAAAAAGGTCGACGGTACATTAGAGACCGATAGCCAGCAAACCGAGTTAGAAGCTCAATACAAAGTAACGAACCATATTAAGGTTTCTGCTGCGGGCAAGCAGGTCGATGAGTTAAACCAAACCAATCAAAAAGGCTCAGGAACCTTAGCAGGTTTGCGTGCTGATTACATTTGGGACAGTGACAACAGCGTGTATGTGAAAGGTCAGTCGACCGTCGATAAAACTGAACAGTATGACGACAATGACAGCGTCTCTGTTGGTGGTGAGTTCCGTGTATTTGATGATCTATCCCTTGGCGCGGAGTACACCACGGGTGATCGCGGAGACGCGACTCAAGCTACTGCGAGTTACGACATTACTAGCGACTACACTACTTACGTCACCTATACAGATGATGATTACGAAGGTGACAACAACGTCATTATCGGTCAACGCGCTGATCTGACGTCAAATGTTGATTTCTACCAAGAGAACCAGTTTGTTGATGACAACAACGGTAAAGGCCGCATTGACTCATTTGGTTTTGGCTACGACATGACAGATGATATTGATTTCGGCATTGGTTATCAGCAGGGTGAGATTGAAAAGCAAAATGAGCAAGATCCGACTAAGTTGGAAGTCACTCATCGTCGAGCAATCACATTTACCTCGTCGGTCGACATAGACAACGTTGCTCTATCGAATAAGATTGAGTTCCGTGTCGATGAAGGTAATGAGAACGTTGATCCAAGTCGTCGCCGTATTGATCAGTTTGTTACCACCAACCGATACACTCACAACCTAACTGAAGAGTACACTCTGTTCGGTAAGTTCAACTACTCCAAATCAGTCAGTAAAGAGACAGATGAAACATTGGAGCGCTTTGTTGAAGCGACGGGTGGCATTGCCTACCGCCCAATCTATAACGACCGTCTCAACGTCTTAAGCCGCTATACCTATATCGCTGACAAAGACAATCTTGATCGTGATGTTGATTACAGCAATGAAGAGTCACACATTGTTGAGATTGAAGGGATTTACTCGGTTAACGCCAAGGTGGATGTCGGTGCTAAGTATGCTCACAAAGATAAGAAAGAAGACTTTGAACGAGCGTCGGGCGCAGTGCAAACAGTTGAAAGTAATATTAACCTCTATGGCTTGAGCACCTCTTACCACATCATTAAAGAGTGGGATATTACCGGTGAGTATCACTGGAAAACCGATACTCTTAATGACGAACTCGAGCATGGCGCACTGCTGTCAGTGAATAAGCACCTTTCTGATAACTTTAAGATTGGTGTTGGTTACAACTTCTCTGGCTTTGATGGCAACCTAGTTAATGATGACGATTACGATGCGAAAGGTGTGTTTATCAACCTTATCGGTAAGATTTAAGGAGCTTAATGATGATCAAACGATTTTCCCTCTGCGGCATCATGCTGCTACTTGGCCTGACGGCATGTTCGACAGACACCTATGTGAGTAAAGAGAACATAGATAAGTTCGGCGACCCTAAGGTTGAAAAGTTCCTTATCCGCGAGTGTTTGGTCCCACAGCGGGCGATTCACATCGCTATGGCGTCTCACTTTGAGTTTGATAAATCAGATCTTACCGATGCCGATAAGACATCGATCGATAACTTGATCAACAGTATTCAAAAGCTGCACGGTCAAATTGCGATTGTTGGGCATACCGATTACCAAGGTTCTGATGACTACAACATGAAGCTCTCTCTACGTCGAGCGGAAGCAGTAAAAGCGTATATGAGCAGCAAGCTTGATCCTTCACGCTATGACTGGGAAATCAAATATTACGGTGAGTCAAAGCCCCTTGTTGACGGTGAGTCAAAACAAGCGAATGCGGAAAACCGCCGTGCCTATGTGGTGTTTGAGCAAGCACAGACGCAGCAAGAGAACCTCTACTGTCAGCCTCCAGCGCCAAAGCGTAAAGTGTTTGTCGCTATGACGCCGCATTTTGATTTTGATAAGGCTGATTTAAAACAACAAGAGCTCTCTTCGCTTGATGAGTTTGCTGACAACTTGAAAGGGCTAAATGGCCGTATTTTGATTGCGGGGCACACCGATTATCAGGGCTCTATTAGCTACAACGAAAAGCTCGCTAAACAGCGCGCTCAGTATGTGATGGATTACTTGCAAAAGCGTGTAGACCCAAGCCAGTATGTTTGGGAGGTGAAGTCCTTTGGTGAGCTCGACCCTGTGACCCACGAGAAGAGCTTGGATGCCAATGCGCTTAACCGTCGCGCCATTGTGGTGTTTAAAGAGGGCGCGTTACCCGACGCCCTATAGACAGTATTACTTTTTCGATCACTCGAACTCTTGACCATGGTTTTCAAGTTTCTTGGCACCGCACTCATTACAAACCACGGAGCGATCAATCAGCTCTAGTGAAGCTAGGGCTGGTCCGACGCTTGCACTTGCTAGAAAACCTGAGATAAACGCTTTGAACTGCTCTTTACGGCTCTTTCCATATGGGGAGGTTTTTTGCTTAATAAGCTCTTTGTGTTCGGTTGCTCTACCACATTCGTCACAGTATTGAATGGTCATTCCGGCACCTGTTTGTTAGCATTTTATAAATCAGAACATACCACAGCTAAATGTGTGCAAGTTCATATGTCTGTCACATTTTTCGGCCTAAACTTATTTAAGTTATTGATGTGTAAGTGTTTCAATAAGCTGAAGGTTCTTTTCATATCGAGCGATCACCTTGTCAATTTAAGCGAGAACACTACTAATTTTTTAAACGATAAATATTTGATATGCTAGCGAAAATTTTATCCGACTGAATTAGTGTTATGAACAAGCTGTTTACGGAGTGCTTTTATTTCTCCAAATCTAATTTTGGACCTATTTTCAAGCTTTTTGGTCTGTATGTCATTATCTCATCCTTACTTAACCCTTTTGTTGAGTATTTAAGCCTCAACTCAAACTTGAATTGGGGGACGCTTACTTATCAAGTGATGTTAGGCCTTATATACACCTACTTGATGATAAAGTTTATCCAATTTATGGCCTCTACGGTGACTGGCGACAGTGTACAAAGTCGTTTCTCATGGAACCAATGGTGGCGGTTGTTACTTGTGTACATTTTTTATGGTTTAGCTGTCATGGTCGGGTTTATCGCATTGATTTTACCGGGAATATATTTAGCGGCTAAGTATGCGTTTGCTGATTTCGAAGTAGTACTAAACGATAAGCCAGTATTATCTGCTCTTCATGAAAGTTGGAATGATACTAAAGGTATTACCGGACGGCTCATGTCAGTGACAACAGTCATCGCAGTGTTCCAATTCGCGATTGGTTTTATTATTGGCGCAGTTGGTGAGCTTTCGTCGGTGATGTATTTTATTACCGACATAGTTGGCGGGATCGTTTCTTCATCAGTAATGGTCTTTACATCGGTTGTATATTTTAGGTTATATACAGAGAGTCGAGTCATAGAAAATGATTCAGTGGAAAATAACCTTTAGTAAATTGTTGTGTTTAGCGACTAGCTTTTGTCTTGTTGCTAGGAGATAAACAAATAGAAGGCACAGAGGGGTTGCTCTGTGCCTTGGTTTTATCGACTTGATAGCTTTGATGAGATAACTTTAACTAAACGTCAAAACGATCCGCATCCATCACTTTCACCCATGCTTTTACGAAGTCATTAACGAACTTCTCTTTCGCATCATCACAGGCGTAAAGCTCAGCTAGTGCACGTAACTGGGAGTTTGAACCAAACACAAGATCAACTCGAGTTGCTGTCCATTTCTTCTCGCCCGTTGCACGGTCTGTACCAAGGTAGGCGCTGTTATTTGGACACACGGGTTTCCACTCAGTACTCATATCCGTCAAATTGACGAAGAAGTCATTGGTCAACACGC
Organism: Vibrio sp. M260118; assembly: GCF_036533755.1. Classification (NCBI taxonomy): domain Bacteria; kingdom Pseudomonadati; phylum Pseudomonadota; class Gammaproteobacteria; order Vibrionales; family Vibrionaceae; genus Vibrio; species Vibrio sp. M260118. The sequence continues at coordinate 28,959 of NZ_JATABG010000007.1, forward strand.
CTGGTGTGGCAGTGAATACGCCATGTTTAGTGCCACCATGATTTGCCCCTAATACACGCATACCGCCAATAAGTACCGTCATTTCTGGCGCGGTTAATTGAAGCAATTGTGCTTTGTCCAATAAAAGCTCTTCCGCAGGAATCGTGTAAGTCGCTTTAGCGAAGTTACGGAAGCCATCGGCGATAGGCTCTAACACTGCAAACGACTCAGCATCGGTTTGCTCGTCAGTCGCATCAACGCGACCTGGCGTGAACGGCACTGAAACTTTATGCCCGGCGGCTGAGGCGGCTTGTTCAATCGCCAAGTTACCCCCGATGACGATCAGGTCTGCAATTGAGACATCACCGCTGAATTGTTGCTGAACTTGTTGGTAAACCCCTAGCACTCGAGCTAACTGCTCAGGTTGGTTTACTTCCCAGCCTTTTTGAGGGGCGAGTCGAATACGAGCGCCGTTTGCACCGCCACGATAGTCTGAACCACGGAAGGTCGAAGCTGACGACCATGCTGTGTAGACCATTTCAGAGATAGTTAGGTCAGTGGCTTTAATAATCTGTTTAATTGATTCAACACAGGCTTCGGTTAATGGTTTTCCTGTTGAGGCAGGCAGTGGGTCTTGCCAGATTAAATCTTCCTGAGGCACTTCTTCACCCAAGTAGCGAGATTTTGGCCCCATGTCTCTATGAGTCAACTTGAACCAAGCGCGAGCGAAGGCATCGGCAAATTGGTCTGGGTTTTCAAAGAAGCGTTTTGAAATTTCACCATAGATAGGGTCCATACGCATCGCCATATCGGCAGTTGTCATAATGGTCGTGACTTTCTTACTTGCATCGTGGGCTTGTGGTGCTTTGTGTGCTTCATCGACGCCTATAGGAACCCATTGCCAAGCTCCTGCTGGGCTCTTCACTAGGTCCCAATCGTAACCAAATAGCATTTCAAAGTAGCCGTTGTCCCATTGAACTGGGTTTGGTGTCCATGCGCCTTCGATACCACTGGTGGTGGTGTCGTCGCCTTTGCCTGTGCCGTGTGCGTTTTTCCAACCAAAGCCCATCTCTTCAAGTGGTGCAGCTTCTGGCTCTGGCCCCATCAGTTCGGGATCACCTGCGCCGTGAGTTTTACCAAAGGTGTGCCCACCGGCAACTAGCGCAACTGTCTCTTCATCGTTCATGCCCATACGCGCAAAGGTGTCACGAATATCACGACCCGATGCAAGAACACTTGGGTCTCCGTTTGGCCCTTCTGGGTTAACGTAGATTAGGCCCATTTGTACAGCTGCAAGCGGCGTTTCTAGGTCGCGGTCGCCAGAGTAACGCTCATCTCCTAGCCATTCGCTCTCGGCGCCCCAGTAGATATCTTCTTCTGGCTCCCAAATGTCTTCACGTCCACCGGCAAAGCCAAAGGTTTTTAAACCCATAGACTCAATTGCTACGTTACCCGCTAGGATGAAGAGATCAGCCCAAGAAAGGTTATTGCCGTATTTCTTTTTAATCGGCCACAGTAGACGACGTGCTTTGTCTAGGTTGCCGTTATCTGGCCAGCTGTTCAATGGTGCAAAACGTTGGTTACCTGTGTTGCCGCCCCCGCGACCATCGGCAGTACGATACGTACCGGCTGCGTGCCATGCCATGCGAATCATAAATGGACCGTAGTGACCGTAATCTGCTGGCCACCAGTCTTGAGAATCTGTCATTAACGCTTCTAGATCCTGTTTGACCGCTTTAAGATTGAGCGATTTAAACGCCGCGGCATAGTTGAAATCCGCACCATTTGGATTCGACTTAGTATCGTTTTGGTGAAGAATCTTTAAGTTGAGTTGATTAGGCCACCAGTCGACGTTCTTAGTCGCCTTGCCTCCTAGGGTTGTATTACCACCATGCATCACAGGGCATTTACCGCTTGAATTACTATCGTTCCCGTGCATCTTCGCCTCCTGATTGCGAAAATTGTTATGAAAGGAAAAACCTATACATAGGTATAGCATTTGAGTGATTCAGCGCTGTGACTATTTACACTTATTCACTTGCTTTTGTTAAGGTTATTCCAGAAGTCTGATATTAGTATCGTTAAGATATGCCCATATAGATAATGGGTCTTTCCTATACTCGTGATAGGAGGAGCCTATTACCTTTTCGTTCGAAATATTCGAACGAGAGCCTCTAATCTCCCCGCTCACAATCACTCTCTGGCTGAGTAAACTGTCTTCATTCCTCAAAGGAACCAGATAAAGGAGAGAGAGCATGAGTGTAAATAGACAAGTCAATCAAGTCATTCGAGTCCATACGACCTCTGATGGTGACGGAGTCAAAATTCAGCGTGTTGCAGGTTTCAACAACGCGCAGTTTTCTCCATTTTTAATGGTTGATGAGCTTAAATCTGATCAGCGTTCAGATTACGTTGGTGGTTTTCCTCCTCACCCTCATCGCGGTATTGAAACCTTGACTTATATGCTCAAAGGGCACTTTCAGCATAAAGATCATATGGGCAATGTCGGTGAGTTAAGAAGTGGTGGCGCGCAGTGGATGGCTGCTGGTCGCGGTGTCATTCATAGTGAAATGCCTATCATGGAAGAGGGCGATCTACATGGCTTTCAGATTTGGATTAACCAGCCTGCACGCGACAAGATGAAGCCTGCTCAGTATGTCGACTTTCAACCTGAGACCATCACGGAACATAGCGATGAACAGCTTGGTTTGTTGCGCGTTTTAGCCGGAAGCGTGGTAGCCAATCAGCAACAGCTTAATGGCCCGTTAAATAAGACTGGCGTTGAGTTGAGTGTCTCTGATTGGCGTGCAAGCGAGGGTAACAACCTGAGCTTAGAAGTTCCTCAGGCGTTCAACATGATGATCTTAAGCTACCAAGGCTCAGTACAAGTGGGTGACCAGACAGTTAAGCAAGGTGAGCTTGCGCTACTAACTAAAGGGGAACGAGTTGAGTTGACGGCTTTGGAGCAAAGCGGAGTACTCATCTTTGCTGGTGAGCCGATAGATGAGCCAGTTGTTCACTACGGCCCGTTTGTTATGAATAGCATGGCTGAAATTGAGCAAACTATTCAAGACTATAACTCTGGCGTGTTTGAGACCTACTAGCACAGAATTTCTTTGAAGTTTATTTGAGCTTCATCCACACAAAGCGAACTATCCACTGCCAGTTCTTTTTGTTTTGCCACACCTTTGCGTGTGGCTTTTTTTTATCTGCACGTTTGCAATATCGTTCAATAACTTTTGTTTAGGTTTGGTTAGTTTAAACAGCTCGTTTAAACGCCGAGTTAAGGAGAACAGAATGAACAGTTTAGTTATGGCAATGTTGGCATTTGCATTTGTCGGAGCTGCGACACCAGGGCCAGTGAACTTACTTGCTACCGCAACGGCCGTACAGCGTGGTAGCTCAGAAGCACTAAAGTTGGTGATTGGGGCCTCATTGGCGTATGCGCTTGTAGTATTTATCTCAGGCTCTGTCATGCATGAGCTGGTTGAGTTCATCCCTATGCTTGAAGCTACTTTAATGTGGCTAGGTAGTGCCTTTTTGATTTATCTCGCCTATCAGATCTTTACCGTGCCAGTCACAGAACTCGAGCCTAAGTCACTGACATCGGGTTGGTGGATGGGAGCGCTTACCCAGCTATTAAATCCCAAGGCGTGGTTGGTCGCTATGTCTGGCGTTAGCTTGTATGTCATCGGGCAGGGCAATCCAGACCATTGGCTATGGGTGTTCACCTTGGTATCGTTAATTTGTTGCTTAATGGGTGTGGGTTTATGGGCGCTGAGTGGGCGAGCATTTGCAAAGTATTTGTCTCATCCACGAAAACAACGTACTTTTAATCAAGTGATGGCAGTCACCTTAGTGGCTTCTGTCAGCATGATCTGGCTGTAGTTTTGGTTATGGGTATCGCGCAGGGAGCAGCGCATGAAAAAAGATAACAGCGCGAATTTCAAGCAAAGTACGGTGCTGCCTTGGATTGAGATGCGTATTGCGAGCCAAAGCACCGCTTGTTACACCGCCCACTCCCATAACGAGTTCTCGTTTGGCATTATCGAACAAGGCCGGGCAGATTATCGCAATCACAATACAACCCACCATATTGGCCGTGGTGACATCGTCACGATTAATCCGTCCGATGTTCACTCGTGTAATCCTGAAGCCGGAACCTGGTCTTACAGCATGTTGTTTATTGATACTGAAAAAATGGGCCAGATACAACAAGAAGTACTTGGGCAATCTCATGCTGACTATACGCCATTCAACCACGCTTTTGAGCGCGGTGATGTGATAAAAAATCGCTATCTTGCCTTGTTTAATGATCTGCAAACAGAGGCGGAGCAACTGCAAGTGCAATCCCGTTTGTACGACTTTGTGGAAGCGGTACACGGACAAAGCCCAGTTGAGAATAAACCGGTTCCCACTTCGTCACTCAAGCGAATCCGTGAGAAGTTGCTTGATGATGTCAGCCATACCCATCAACTTGATCACCTAGCCGAAGAAGCGCAAATGAGCCGTTACCAACTACTCAGAGCGTTCAAACACTATTACGGCTTACCACCACATGCCTATCTAATGGATGAGAAGATCAAACGCGCCAAAGTCATGTTGAAGTCCGGTCAAGATATCGCACAAGTCGCCCTTCAACTAGGCTTCTCTGACCAAGCCCACTTCCAGCGTCAATTTAAAAAGAAAATCGCTGTCACACCAAAGTTCTATCAGTCGCATTTTGTGGACTAATTTTCTGATATGCCTAGTCATTCTTTAACAAGCAAATCAATCAAGTTAGAATGACTTTTAGCATTGTTATTAAGTATAGATTTAACTCATCCGGTTCAATACTAGGTTGCAAAATGAAGCTTTTTCCTATCATTGATATCTCGAAGCAAGATATTGATAATTACGAGCAAATGGGCACCAAGTCTAAGTTTTGGTATACCGATCAGTCGAATGGACGTGAATACCTTTTTAAGTCAATTCACACTGAAGATAAGCTTGCTAATCCAGTAGTTAGGCATGGTGAAGACTGGGCAGAAAAAATTGCTTGTGAGCTAGCTACGTTATTGGGCATCCCTCACGCCAATTATGATTTAGCAGTCAATGGTGAAGAGCGCGGAATTCGAAGTGAAAATTTCATTTCAGAAGGTGATTCTATGGTCTTTGGCAATCAGCTTATTGAGCACGTTGTACTTTCTGTTCTTCAACAACAGCTTGAGAAAGGTCAGCGTTCGCAAACTATTGATCGTGTATTTGTAATCTTGGATTTATTGATTGTTAATCCTCCTAGAGGATGGGAAGAAACAGAATCAATTAAAACAGCTGCTGATGTTTTTGTTGGTTACATCATGTTTGATGCTTGGATTTCTAACCAAGATAGACACAATGAGAACTGGGCTATGATCACTGATAAAGGAGGGAAGAAATTTTTGGCACCTTCATTTGATCATGCTGCAAGCTTAGGTCGTAATGAGAATGATGATAAACGAAAGGCGAGATTAGAAACAAAAGATAAAGGGCAGACTGTTGCTACCTATGTTCGTAAGTGCAAGTCATACTTCTACAATGGTGGTAAACAGTTAAAGGCACTTGAGGCGTTCAAGCTCTTTGCTGGGCTTATACGTGAAGCGGCTATGGAGTGGCTTGATAGGTTAGAAGAGATTACAGAAGAGCCGATATTAGATATACTTCGCGCTATTCCACCAGAGTCTATGAGTGATGTATCCAAACAGTTTTGTTTTACTATGCTTAAAGAGAACCGGAAAAATTTATTAAGTACTAGGGTCTTCATCCTTAAAGCAATAGAACTTGCAGAAGAGCACAATAAGAAATGAAAAGCGTTTTTGTAACTTGGAAAGATATTAATAGTGGTATGTGGTACCCGGTCGCTCAATTGACTAGGCATCCTGACGGCTATCGTTTTCGTTATACCAAAGGTGCTGCTAATCCTAATTTCATAGCTTTTCCACGCATGGGTGACAAGGAGAAAGTATATTTTTCTAATGATCTTTTTGCTTTTTTCCAAAACAGGTTATTACCTCAAAATCGACCAGAATTTCGTAAGATGCTGAATTGGTCAGACATGACTGTTGACGATTATGACGAATTAGATATGTTAAGCATTTCTGGTGGAGAGAGGAAAACTGATCAGTTCAGAATTACTCCGCAGCCTGAGTTGACGGGTAGAGGTGAGTACAGTATTCGATTCTTTACCAGTGGTGTAAGTCACTTGCCAGAAGAGTGCATTAAGCGAATCGAAGAACTGCAAGTCAATGAGGCTCTTTCATTCGAGTTCGAAAATGACAACGAGTATGATTGTAATGCTGTTTTGGTCACTACTGTTGACTCTAAGAGGGTTAAAGTTGGGTATTGTCCGAAGTATTTCAACTGCGATATTCGAGAGTTATTGCAAAGTCCTGATCTGACAGCACACACGTTGACTGTAAAGAAAGTCAACCTGGATGCACCAGCTCAATATCGCTTGCTTTGCGAGTTTACAACGCAGTGGCCTAGTAAATTTGTCCCTCTAGTGTCTGAAGATTACAAACCATACACGTCAGAGTTGGTGTTTTAGCTTAATCGCTAACGAAAAGGAGCCACGAGGCTCCTTTTTATAGTGATTGTCTACCACACTATTCGGACATTTAGTTGATAATAGGATCGACTTATTATGCCCTTTCTTTCTCAGCCTCTTCATCACCGATAAAGCCACCGGTTTGGTGGGCCCAAAGTTGGGCGTAGATGCCACCACTTTGAACTAGCTCTTGGTGAGTGCCTTGCTCAACCACTTCGCCTTTGTCTAGAACGATTAAACGATCCATCGCTGCGATGGTTGAAAGTCGGTGAGCGATAGCAATCACCGTTTTGCCTTGCATTAGCTCGTTTAGGCTCTCTTGAATAGCCGCTTCAACTTCTGAGTCGAGCGCTGAGGTTGCTTCGTCAAGGATCAATAGCGGCGCATCTTTCAGTAGTACACGAGAAATCGCAACACGCTGACGCTGACCGCCAGATAGCTTCACACCACGCTCGCCGACCTGAGCATCGTAGCCTACGTTACCAAATGGGTCGGTAAGCGTTTCAATAAACTCATGGGCGTGAGCCTGCTTGGTCGCGCGTAGCAGCTCTTCTTCACTGGCATCTGGGTTGCCGTAAAGAATGTTGTCGCGAATCGAGCGGTGTAGCAGTGAGGTATCTTGTGTCACCATACCGATATTGCTGCGCAATGAATCCTGAGTCACATCAGAAATCACCTGACCATCAATTTTGATCTTGCCACTCTCCACATCATGGAAGCGAAGCAGTAGGTTGACCAGAGTCGATTTTCCTGCGCCAGAACGACCAACCAAGCCGACCTTCTCACCTGGCTTGATATTAAGATTAAGGTTGCTGATCACCCCTTTCTCTTTGTCACCGTAGTGGAAGCTAACATCGTCAAACTCGATACCACCTTGGCTTACATCGAGTGGCTTAGCGTTAGGCTTGTCTTGGATATCGATCGGCTTAGACATTGTCTTCATGCCGTCAACTACTGTGCCTATGTTTTCAAACAGGGCACCGACTTCCCACATGATCCACATCGACATACCGTTGATACGCAGAGCCAAAGCAATCGCAATGGCAATTGCACCGACACTGATTGAGTTGTCCATCCACAGGTAGATAGACAGAGCACTAATAGAGAACACCAGTACATAGTTGGTAATCTCTACCGCGACATCAAAGCCAGTCACTAGGCGCATTTGGCGATAAACCGTACCTAAGAAGCCATTCATGCCTTCTTCGGCATACTCGGTTTCACGGCGGCTGTGAGAGAACAGTTTGACCGTTGCAATGTTGGTGTAGCTGTCTACGATGCGCCCTGTCATGGTTGAGCGAGCATCCGCCTGTTCAGAAGCGACTTGCTTTAGCTTAGGTACAAAGTAGAGCTGAATACCTACATAGCAGCACAACCAGATGACCATAGGGATCATTAATCGCCAGTCTGCTTGGGCTAGCAGTACCACAATAGAGGTAAAGTAGACCGAGACGTAGACGAACACATCCATAGTTTTCATCACGGTTTCGCGCACCGCTAGTGAGGTTTGCATAACTTTAGTCGCTACACGACCTGCAAAGTCATCCTGATAGAAATTCAGGCTCTGCTTAAGCAAATAGCGGTGAGCTAACCAACGGATCGACATTGGGTAGTTACCCAGTAACGTTTGATGTACGAGCAGCGAATAGCCAATCACAAGCACAGGCATAACAACCAGCAAGAGAGTACCGTAGAAAATTAGGTCACTCTGGTTATCTTGCCAAAATGTGTCTGGATTGCTGTTCGACAACCAATCAACCAAGTTACCCATCGCGCCAAACAGCGACACTTCCACAATGGCGACAATGGTTGCCATTACCGACATGATAATTAGTGGGATTTCAAACCCACGAGTGTAGTGGCGACAAAACGCAAAAATACCCGAAGGAGGCTGTGTCGGCTCCTGAACGGGAAAAGGC
>NZ_JATABG010000008.1:0-31064 GCF_036533755.1 Vibrio sp. M260118
GTAAAAAATCTACTGCAGAGAAAATTGTTTACACTGCACTAGATGCAATGGCTGAGAAATCTGGTAAAGATCACTTAGCTGTATTTGAAGAAGCTCTTGAAAATGTTCGCCCAGCGGTAGAGGTTAAATCTCGCCGTGTAGGTGGTTCAACTTACCAAGTACCTGTAGAAGTACGTCCGGTTCGCCGTAACGCACTTGCTATGCGTTGGTTGGTTGAAGCTGCGCGCAAGCGTGGTGAAAAATCTATGGCTCAACGCCTAGCTGCTGAAATGCTAGACGCGTCTGAGAACAAAGGTACTGCGGTTAAGAAACGTGAAGACGTTCACCGCATGGCTGACGCAAACAAAGCGTTCGCACATTACCGTTGGTAATACCTTTCAGTGCCGCGGGAACCCTCGCGGCGCTACTCTAGTTCCTATGCGCAAGCCTAGGAACTATTGCTATATCTAGGGGTAAGGAAAATTGTCTAAGATTGACAATCCGTACTAGAGATAGCAATAGTCCCTAATTCATGAGGATTCAATCGTGGCTCGTAAAACACCTATTGAGCGCTACCGTAATATTGGTATCGTCGCTCACGTAGACGCAGGTAAAACAACCACAAGTGAACGTATTCTGTTCTACACTGGTCTTTCTCATAAAATCGGTGAAGTCCACGATGGCGCTGCTACCATGGACTGGATGGAGCAGGAGCAAGAGCGTGGTATCACAATCACTTCTGCTGCGACTACCACTTTCTGGCGTGGTATGGATGCACAATTCCAAGACCACCGCATCAACATCATTGATACTCCTGGACACGTTGATTTCACGATCGAAGTAGAGCGCTCGTTGCGCGTACTTGATGGTGCCGTTGTTGTGTTCTGTGGTTCGTCAGGTGTTGAACCTCAATCTGAAACTGTATGGCGTCAAGCGGATAAGTACCAAGTTCCACGTATGGTATTTGTTAACAAGATGGACCGTGCAGGTGCTGACTTCCTTCGTGTTGTTGATCAAATTAAAAACCGTCTTGGTGCTAACCCTGTTCCTATTCAACTTAACGTTGGCGCGGAAGATGACTTCAAGGGTGTTATTGACCTAATCAAGATGAAAATGATCAACTGGAGTGAAGAAGACCAAGGCACTACCTTCACTTACGAAGATATTCCAGCAGACATGCAAGAACTAGCGGAAGAGTGGCACAACAATCTTGTTGAGTCAGCGGCTGAAGCAAGCGAAGAGCTGATGGACAAATATCTTGAAGAAGGTGAATTGACCGAAGCTGAAATTAAGCAAGCGTTACGTATTCGCACACTAAATAATGAAATCGTACTGGCTACATGTGGTAGTGCGTTTAAGAATAAAGGTGTTCAAGCGGTACTTGATGCAGTGGTTGAATTCTTGCCATCGCCAGTTGACGTACCAGCGATCAAAGGTGTAGATGACAACGAAAAAGAAGTTGAGCGTCACGCAGACGACAACGAACCTTTCTCAGCACTAGCATTCAAAATCGCCACAGACCCGTTTGTAGGTACGCTTACCTTTATGCGTGTTTACTCTGGTGTGGTTAATTCTGGCGACGCTGTTTACAACTCTGTTAAGCAGAAGAAAGAGCGCTTTGGTCGTATCGTTCAGATGCACTCAAATAAGCGTGATGAAATCAAAGAAGTTCGCGCGGGCGATATTGCAGCAGCAATCGGCCTTAAAGACGTGACAACAGGTGACACACTATGTGACCAGAACCATAAGGTTATTCTGGAGCGTATGGAGTTCCCTGATCCAGTAATTCAGATCGCGGTAGAGCCTCGCTCTGTTGCCGATCAAGAGAAGATGGGTATTGCTCTAGGTAAACTAGCAGCAGAAGATCCATCATTCCGCGTAGAAACGGACGACGAAACAGGCCAGACATTGATCTCTGGTATGGGTGAGCTTCACCTAGATATTATCGTTGATCGTATGAAGCGTGAATTCAGCGTTGACTGTAATGTTGGTAAACCTCAGGTTGCGTACCGTGAGACAATCCGTGGCAACGCGGAAGTTGAAGGTAAATTTGTACGTCAATCTGGTGGTCGTGGTCAGTATGGTCACGTATGGATCAAACTGGAGCCATCTGAACCTGGCGAAGGTTTTGTCTTTGTTGACGAAATTGTGGGCGGTGTCGTTCCTAAGGAATACATCAGTTCGGTAGCGAAAGGTATCGAAGAGCAAATGAACAGTGGTGTTCTAGCTGGTTATCCAGTGCTAGACATTAAAGCAACGCTGTTTGATGGTTCTTACCACGATGTTGACTCTAACGAGATGGCGTTTAAGATCGCTGGCTCGATGGCATTCAAGAAGGGTTCATTAGAAGCACAGCCTGTTCTTCTTGAGCCAATGATGAATGTTGAAGTAACCACTCCTGAAGATTGGATGGGTGACGTTGTTGGTGACCTAAACCGCCGTCGCGGTATGATCGAAGGTATGGACGATGGTGTGGCTGGTATTAAGATCATCCGCGCTCAAGTACCACTATCTGAGATGTTTGGTTACGCAACCGATCTTCGCTCTGCAACTCAGGGCCGTGCGTCTTACTCTATGGAGTTTAACGAGTACGCTGAAGTACCGAAAAACTTTGCAGATAAAATCATGGCGGACCGTGGTTACGTATAAACGCCTTGAACTGGAAAAAAAGTCTAGCTTTTTTTAAAGATCAATGCGTCCAAATATTGCGCTGACATGCGTTGGCGCATAAAATAGCAAATTCTGGCGCGTCTCGATCAATTCGGATCGTGGCGAATCATAACTAGGAAGGAACACGATCGTGTCTAAAGAAAAATTTGAACGTACTAAACCGCACGTTAACGTTGGTACTATCGGCCACGTTGACCACGGTAAAACAACTCTAACTGCTGCAATCTGTACTACTCTAGCTAAAGTGTACGGCGGTGAAGCGAAAGACTTCGCATCTATCGATAACGCTCCAGAAGAGCGTGAGCGCGGTATCACAATCGCAACTTCTCACGTTGAGTACGACACTCCAACTCGTCACTACGCACACGTAGACTGTCCAGGACACGCGGATTATGTTAAGAACATGATCACAGGTGCTGCACAGATGGACGGTGGTATCCTAGTTGTTGCTGCGACAGATGGCCCAATGCCACAAACTCGTGAGCACATCCTACTAGGCCGTCAGGTTGGTATCCCATACATCATCGTATTCATGAACAAATGTGACATGGTTGACGATGAAGAGCTACTAGAACTAGTAGAAATGGAAGTTCGTGAACTTCTATCTGAGTACGATTTCCCAGGTGATGACCTGCCAGTAATCCAAGGTTCTGCACTTGGCGCACTAAACGGCGAGAAGCAGTGGGAAGACAAGATCGTTGAGCTTGCAGAAGCACTAGATTCGTACATCCCAGAGCCAGAGCGTGCAATCGATCAGCCATTCCTAATGCCTATCGAAGACGTATTTTCAATCCAAGGTCGTGGTACAGTAGTAACTGGTCGTATCGAGCGCGGTATCCTAACTGTAGGTGACGAAGTAGAAATCGTTGGTATCAAAGAAACAACAGTAACAACATGTACTGGTGTTGAAATGTTCCGTAAGCTTCTAGACGAAGGTCGTGCGGGTGAGAACGTTGGTGCACTTCTACGTGGTACTAAGCGTGACGAAGTAGAGCGTGGTCAAGTACTAGCGGCTCCTAAGTCAATCAACCCACACACTAAGTTCGAGTCAGAAGTATACGTACTGTCTAAAGATGAAGGTGGTCGTCACACACCATTCTTCAAAGGCTACCGTCCACAGTTCTACTTCCGTACAACTGACGTAACTGGTAACATCGAGCTACCAGAAGGCGTAGAAATGGTAATGCCAGGCGATAACATCAAGATGACTGTTGAACTAATCGCTCCAATCGCGATGGACGAAGGTCTACGTTTCGCAATCCGCGAAGGTGGCCGTACAGTTGGTGCTGGTGTTGTTGCTAAGATCTTCGACTAATTCTTACGAATTAGCTAAAGACTTCGGAAAATCTTTGAATAAGATTTGACGAACCAGTAGCAAAAAGGGCATCATTTGATGCCCTTTTTCTGCACTATATAAAATGTCTGTTGTTTTCTTATTCAATATGGCATTGAGCAGGATTTTTGGTTGAGGTGTTGCGTCTCAGTCAATAAAAAGAGTACGTCAATTTTTTAAAATTGTCGTTTCATGGATTTGCCCTGCAACAGCGGGGTTGTTGTCGTCTATATTAAGACTTAGACAGGTTGGTTTTATGAAAGCAAATAATGCTGAAACTCCTGATAGCTCAAATGGCGCAGATATCTTCAAGTGGATTGTCACTTTTGTTCTGTTAGCTGCCGCTGTTGTGGGTAATTACCTGTATGGTGAAATGTCTGTAGTGATTCGCGCTGCAGGTGTTGTTGTACTGATTGCTGCTGCACTTGGTGTTGCTGCTACAACAACTAAAGGTAAAGCTGCGATTGAGTTTGCAAAAGAGTCACGTATGGAAGTACGTAAAGTTGTTTGGCCTACACGCCAAGAAACTATGCAAACTACTTTTATCGTTTTAGCTGTAAGTATTGTAATGGCTCTAGTGCTTTGGGGCATCGACGGAATTATGGTTCGTCTTGTCGCTCTAGCAACTGGGGTATAGAGGGTTTTAATTCATGAGTGAAGCTCCAAAAAAACGCTGGTATGTGGTTCAAGCCTTCTCTGGATTTGAAGGCCGTGTAGCCCAATCTCTTCGTGAGCATATTAAAATGCACAGCATGGAAGAGCTGTTTGGTGAAGTTCTAGTCCCTACTGAAGAAGTAGTGGAAATGCGTGCAGGTCAGCGTCGTAAGTCTGAGCGCAAGTTCTTCCCAGGTTACGTCCTAGTTCAGATGATCATGAACGATGAATCATGGCACTTAGTACGCAGTGTGCCGCGTGTCATGGGCTTCATTGGCGGTACCTCTGACCGTCCAGCTCCTATCACTGATAAAGAAGCTGATGCGATTCTTAACCGTCTTGAGAAAGCAAGCGAAGCACCTCGTCCACGTACTATGTACGAAGCGGGTGAAGTGGTTCGTGTTACTGACGGTCCATTTGCTGACTTCAACGGTACCGTTGAAGAAGTGGATTACGATAAGAGCCGAGTTAAAGTGTCTGTATCGATCTTTGGTCGTGCAACACCAGTTGAGCTTGAATTTGGTCAGGTTGAAAAACTTGACTAAGACTCTGTTTTTCAGAGTATAAAAAATCACCTTTTTAGGGTTGTATAAGGCGCGGATTATGACTATAATTTCGCGCCTTATTATTTTGGCTTGTGCATGAGTATTGAGCCGAAATAAAAAGAATTTATATCAACGGGGAGCTGATCAGCCGATTAGCGTTTGTACCCAAAATTAGGAATTATCATGGCTAAGAAAGTTGAAGCTTACATCAAGCTACAAGTTGCTGCTGGTATGGCGAACCCGAGTCCACCGGTTGGTCCTGCTCTAGGTCAACACGGTGTGAACATCATGGAATTCTGTAAAGCGTTTAACGCAAAAACAGAATCTGTTGAGAAAGGTCTACCAACTCCAGTTGTTATCACAGTATACAACGACCGTTCTTTCACGTTCGTAACTAAGACTCCACCTGCTGCAGTTCTTCTTAAGAAAGCGGCTGGCGTTAAGTCTGGTTCAGGTCGTCCAAACACTGAGAAAGTGGGTACTGTAACTGACGCTCAGCTTCAGGAAATCGCAGAAACTAAAGCTGCAGATATGACTGGTGCTGACATCGAAGCAATGAAGCGTTCTATCGCTGGTACTGCTCGTTCAATGGGCCTAGTGGTAGAGGGTTAAGATCATGGCAAAACTAACTAAGCGCATGCGCGTTATCCGCGAAAAAGTTGACGTAACTAAAGAATACGAAATCAACGAAGCTGTAGCTCTTCTTCAAGAACTAGCAACTGCTAAATTCGTTGAGTCTGTAGACGTTGCTGTTAACCTAGGCATCGATGCTCGTAAATCTGACCAGAACGTACGTGGTGCAACTGTACTACCTCACGGTACTGGCCGCGAAATCCGCGTTGCAGTGTTCACTCAAGGTGCAAACGCTGAAGCAGCTAAAGAAGCTGGCGCAGACATCGTAGGTATGGAAGATCTTGCTGAGCAAGTTAAGAAAGGCGAAATGAACTTCGACGTAGTTGTTGCTTCTCCAGATGCAATGCGCGTTGTAGGTCAACTAGGTACTATCCTAGGTCCTCGCGGTCTTATGCCAAACCCTAAAGTTGGTACTGTAACTCCTAACGTTGCTGAAGCAGTTAAGAACGCTAAAGCTGGTCAGGTTCGTTACCGTAACGACAAGAACGGCATCATCCACACTACTATCGGTAAAGCAAACTTCTCTGCTGAGCAGATCAAAGAGAACCTAGAAGCACTTCTAGTTGCTCTTAAGAAAGCTAAGCCGTCTTCTGCTAAGGGTACATTCCTGCAGAAGGTTAGCATCTCTACTACAATGGGTGCTGGTGTTGCTGTTGATCAGGGTAGCCTGAACACTCTAGCAAACTAATATATTTGCTTAGGCGTGAAGTTAGTGTATAATTTCGCGCCTAATATTTGTGGTTGGGGCTGAACTTTGGTTCATTAAATTCTGATTAGAATTTGTTGTGAATTATGACCCAGTCTCCGTCCAAGACCGTAGGTGTCTGACTTTGTTTAACAAATGATGACTTAATTTTCCTACGTAGATGGTGCCCGAACTGACAGAAAGCTCTATGTAAATAGTTACCTTTCTTCTGGGAAGCACCTAAATAGCTCTCACTGTTGTGATAATAGTGAGTGGTGTAACGACAACCAGGAGTAAATCCAAGATGGCTTTAAACCTTCAAGACAAAAAAGCAATTGTTGCTGAAGTCAACGAAGCTGCCAGTGGTGCACTTTCTGCAGTTGTAGCTGATTCTCGTGGCGTTGAAGTGGGCGCGATGACTTCTCTACGTAAGCAAGCTCGTGAAGCTGGCGTTTACGTACGAGTTGTTCGTAACACTCTAATGCGTCGTGCGGTTGAAGGTACAGACTACGAGTGTCTAACTGACACTTTCACTGGTCCTACTCTGATCGCATTCTCTAACGAGCACCCAGGTGCTGCAGCGCGTCTTTTCAAAGACTTCGCTAAAGAGAACGACAAATTCGAGATCAAAGCTGCTGCATTTGAAGGCGCACTTACTGACGCTGAAGTACTAGCGACACTACCAACTTACGACGAAGCTATCGCACGCCTAATGATGTGCATGAAAGAAGCTTCTGCAGGCAAGCTGGTACGTACTATCGCTGCACTACGCGACCAAAAACAAGAAGCTGCGGCTTAAGCCTTGCT
This sequence comes from Vibrio sp. M260118, assembly GCF_036533755.1. Taxonomy (NCBI): domain Bacteria; kingdom Pseudomonadati; phylum Pseudomonadota; class Gammaproteobacteria; order Vibrionales; family Vibrionaceae; genus Vibrio; species Vibrio sp. M260118. The sequence goes on from NZ_JATABG010000008.1 coordinate 7,307, forward strand.
TTTTTCTGGTTGCTTAATAAACTTATTGTTGATTTAAAAGAGAATTGTTATGTCTATTACTAACGAGCAAATCCTAGACGCAGTTGCAGAAATGTCTGTAATGCAAGTTGTTGAACTAATCGAAGCGATGGAAGAGAAATTCGGCGTTTCTGCTGCTGCTGCTGTTGTAGCTGGCGGCGCTGCTGGTGGCGAAGCTGCTGCTGAGCAAACTGAGTTCGACGTAATCCTAGAATCTGCTGGCGGCAACAAAGTTGCTGTAATCAAAGCGGTACGTGGCGCAACTGGCCTAGGTCTTAAAGAAGCTAAAGGTCTAGTAGACGGCGCTCCTGCACCTCTTAAAGAAGGCGTAGATAAAGAAGAAGCTGAAGCTCTTAAAGCTCAGCTAGAAGAAGCTGGTGCAAGTGTTACTGTTAAGTAATTATTGCATAGTTTCTTAGCCTAACGGCTAATGGCTGGTGGTTTTATAACCACCGGCCTTTTTGCGCTGTAGGGGTTGGGTGATTTTTCCGCTGTTTGAGCACCCAGTTTCCTAGCAAAAACCATTTCATTAGCTCTTAATGAAATGTTACTACAATCAAACAGATGTTAGTCACTGTCTCATAACTATTGGAGACAGTTTGGGTCACTTATCAGCGAGCTGAGGAACCCCATGGTTTACTCTTATACCGAGAAAAAGCGCATCCGTAAGGACTTTGGTACTCGTCCACAAGTGTTGGACATTCCATACCTGCTATCGATCCAGCTCGATTCGTTCGAAAAATTCATCGAACAGGATCCTGAAGGTCAATACGGTCTTGAAGCTGCTTTCCGTTCTGTATTTCCAATTCAGAGCTACAACGGCAATTCCGAGCTGCAATACGTTAGCTACCGTCTTGGTGAGCCAGTTTTTGACGTTAAAGAATGTCAAATCCGCGGCGTAACTTATTCAAAACCACTACGCGTTAAACTACGCCTAGTTATCTTTGATAAAGACGCGCCAGCAGGTACTGTAAAAGACATTAAAGAACAAGAAGTCTACATGGGCGAAATTCCGCTTATGACAGACAATGGTACCTTCGTAATTAATGGTACCGAGAGGGTTATCGTATCCCAGCTGCACAGAAGCCCAGGCGTATTCTTCGACAGCGATAAGGGTAAGACCCACTCATCAGGTAAAGTTCTATACAATGCACGTGTTATTCCTTACCGTGGTTCATGGCTTGATTTCGAGTTTGATCCTAAGGATAACCTGTACGTACGTATCGACCGCCGCCGTAAGCTACCAGCATCTATCATTCTTCGCGCACTAGGTAAGACGACAGAAGAGATCCTGGACATCTTCTTTGAGAAGGTGAACTTCGAAGTTAAAGATCAAACTCTTCTAATGGAGCTTGTTCCTGATCGTCTACGTGGTGAAACTGCGTCGTTCGACATCGAAGCAAACGGCAAGGTTTACGTTGAGACTGGTCGTCGTGTAACTGCACGCCACATCCGTCAGCTTGAAAAAGATGGCGTTGAGCATATCGAAGTACCGGTTGAGTACATCGTAGGCAAAGTTGCATCGAAAGATTACATCAACGAAGCGACTGGCGAGATCATTGTTGGTGCAAACCAAGAAATTAGCCTAGAAGCACTAGCTAACCTTTCTCAAGCTGGCCATAAAGCACTAGAAACGTTATTCACTAACGATCTAGACCATGGTCCATTCATGTCAGAAACACTACGCATCGACAGCACTGTTGATCGTATTTCTGCATTGGTAGAAATCTACCGCATGATGCGCCCTGGTGAGCCACCAACGAAAGAAGCTGCTGAAGCACTATTCGAAAGCCTATTCTTCTCTGAAGAGCGTTACGATCTATCGACTGTTGGTCGTATGAAGTTCAACAGCTCTATCGAACGTGAAGATGCTCAAGAGCAAGGCACGCTTGATGAAACTGATATCATCGAAGTGATGAAGAAGCTTATCGCTATCCGTAACGGCATCGGTGAAGTGGACGATATCGACCACCTAGGTAACCGTCGTATCCGTTCTGTTGGCGAAATGGCAGAAAACCAATTCCGCGTAGGTCTAGTACGTGTTGAACGTGCTGTTAAAGAGCGTCTAAGCCTTGGTGACCTTGATGCGATCATGCCTCAAGACCTAATCAACGCTAAGCCTATCTCTGCTGCGGTTAAAGAATTCTTTGGCTCTTCACAGCTGTCTCAGTTCATGGACCAAAACAACCCTCTATCAGAAGTAACGCACAAGCGTCGTATCTCTGCATTGGGTCCTGGCGGTCTAACTCGTGAACGTGCTGGCTTCGAAGTACGTGACGTACACGTAACTCACTACGGTCGTCTATGTCCTATCGAAACGCCTGAAGGTCCAAACATCGGTCTGATCAACTCTCTATCTGCGTTCGCGCGTTGTAACGAGTACGGTTTCCTAGAGACTCCATACCGTCGCGTAGTAGATGGCGTAGTAACAGACGAAGTCGATTACCTATCTGCTATTCAGGAAGGTCAGTACGTTATCGCTCAGGCGAACACGGTTCTTTCTGAACAAGGTACTTTTGTTGAAGAGCTAATCACTGCTCGTCAGAAAGGTGAATCTGGTCTACACCCACGCGAACATGTTGACTACATGGACGTTGCAACTAACCAGGTTGTATCTATCGCTGCATCGCTTATCCCGTTCCTAGAACACGATGATGCGAACCGTGCATTGATGGGTGCGAACATGCAACGTCAGGCAGTTCCAACGCTTAAAGCTGATAAGCCTCTAGTTGGTACTGGTATCGAGCGTAACATCGCCGTTGACTCTGGTGTTACAGCGGTAGCGAAGCGTGGTGGTGTAATCCAGTCTGTAGATGCTTCTCGTATCGTTGTTAAAGTGAACGAAGAAGAGTTGATCCCTGGTGAAGCGGGTATCGATATCTACAACCTAACTAAATACACTCGTTCTAACCAAAACACGTGTATCAACCAGCGTCCATGTGTGATGCCAGGTGAACCAGTAGCACGTGGTGACGTTCTTGCTGACGGTCCTTCAACAGACCTTGGTGAGCTAGCACTTGGTCAGAACATGCGTATCGCGTTCATGCCTTGGAATGGTTACAACTTCGAAGACTCGATCTTAGTATCTGAGCGCGTAGTTCAAGAAGACCGTTTCACAACTATCCACATTCAAGAGCTATCTTGTGTGGCGCGTGATACTAAGCTTGGTGCTGAAGAGATCACTGCTGATATTCCAAACGTAGGTGAGTCTGCTCTATCTAAACTAGATGAGTCAGGTATCGTTTACATCGGTGCGGAAGTAAAAGGCGGTGACATCCTTGTAGGTAAAGTAACGCCTAAAGGTGAAACTCAGCTAACTCCTGAAGAGAAGCTACTACGTGCTATCTTCGGTGAGAAAGCGTCAGACGTTAAAGACACGTCTCTACGCGTACCAAACTCTGTTTCAGGTACTATCATCGACGTTCAAGTATTTACTCGTGACGGTGTTGAAAAAGACAAACGTGCACTTGAAATCGAACAGATGCAGCTTAAAGAAGCGAAGAAAGACCTTACTGAAGAATTCCAGATTCTTGAGGGTGGCCTTCTAAACCGCGTTAAAGCTGTACTACTAGACGGTGGTTACACTGAAGCGAAACTAGACACTATCGATCGTAAGAAGTGGCTAGAGCTAACGCTTGAAGATGATGCTCAACAGACTCAGCTTGAACAGCTTGCAGAGCAGTACGACGAGCTACGTGCTGACTTCGACAAGAAGTTTGAAACTAAGCGTCGTAAGATCACACAAGGTGATGATCTTGCACCTGGCGTACTGAAGATCGTTAAGGTTTACCTAGCGGTTAAACGTCGCATCCAGCCGGGTGATAAAATGGCAGGTCGTCACGGTAACAAGGGTGTAATCTCTAAGATCAACCCTGTTGAAGACATGCCTTACGATGAGAAAGGTCAGCCAGTTGACATCGTATTGAACCCATTGGGTGTACCTTCGCGTATGAACATCGGTCAGATCCTAGAAGTACACTTAGGTCTGGCGGCGAAAGGTATCGGTGACAAGATCAACCAGATGGTGAAAGAGCAGCAAGAGCTCGCTAAGTTCCGTGATTTCCTACAGAAAGTTTACGACCTTGGTGATACTCGTCAGAAAGTAGACGTTGCGTCTCTATCTGATGACGAAGTTCGTACGCTGATCAAGAATCTACGTGGTGGTCTACCGATCGCGACTCCAGTATTTGACGGTGCTTCTGAGCAATCAATCAAAGAGCTATTGAAACTAGGTGACCTACCAGAATCTGGTCAGCTAACGCTATTTGATGGTCGCACAGGTGATGCGTTTGAGCGTCCTGTAACTGTTGGTTACATGTACATGCTGAAACTGAACCACCTTGTTGATGACAAGATGCACGCTCGTTCAACTGGTTCGTACAGCCTAGTAACTCAGCAACCACTTGGTGGTAAAGCTCAGTTCGGTGGTCAGCGTTTCGGTGAGATGGAAGTATGGGCACTAGAAGCATACGGTGCTGCTTACACGCTACAAGAAATGCTAACAGTTAAGTCGGATGACGTTAACGGCCGTACTAAGATGTACAAGAACATCGTAGACGGTAACCACAGCATGGAACCTGGCATGCCAGAATCGTTCAACGTACTGTTGAAAGAGATTCGCTCGCTAGGTATCAACATCGAGCTAGAAGACGAAGAGTAATCCCACGGGATTATTTGGTAGAAGGTGCTCACTTTTGCGGGTGAGCTCCTTTTAACTCCTTACAGGAGCTGATTGTGAAAGACTTATTAAACTTTCTAAAAGCGCAGCATAAGACTGAAGAATTTGATGCAATCAAAATCGGTCTATCTTCACCAGACATGATCCGTTCATGGTCTTTCGGTGAAGTTAAAAAACCTGAAACGATCAACTATCGTACGTTCAAGCCTGAGCGTGATGGTTTGTTCTGTGCGCGTATATTTGGTCCAGTAAAAGACTACGAATGTCTTTGTGGCAAGTACAAGCGTCTGAAACACCGTGGCGTAATCTGTGAGAAGTGTGGCGTTGAAGTTACACAAACTAAAGTTCGTCGTGACCGTATGGGCCACATCGAGCTTGCATCACCAGTTGCTCACATCTGGTTCCTAAAATCGCTACCGTCTCGTATCGGTCTACTGATGGATATCCCTCTACGTGATATCGAACGTGTTCTTTACTTCGAAATGTACGTAGTCACTGAACCAGGTATGACTGATCTAGAAAAATCTCAGATGCTTACTGAAGAAGAGTATCTGGATCGTCTAGAAGAGTGGGGTGATGAATTCACGGCTAAGATGGGTGCAGAAGCGATCAAAGACCTACTTGCGTCTATGGATCTGCCTGCTGAAATCGAAGAGATGCGTGAAGAGCTTCAGTCTACTAACTCAGAGACTAAGCGTAAGAAGATCACTAAGCGTCTGAAGCTAGTTGAAGCGTTCGTTCAATCTGGTAACAACCCAGAGTGGATGATCCTAACAGTGCTTCCGGTACTTCCGCCAGATCTTCGTCCTCTAGTACCACTAGATGGCGGTCGCTTTGCGACTTCTGATCTGAACGACCTATACCGTCGCGTAATCAACCGTAACAACCGTTTGAAGCGTCTTCTAGAGCTAGCTGCTCCGGACATCATCGTACGTAACGAAAAACGTATGCTGCAAGAGTCTGTTGATGCACTTCTAGATAACGGTCGTCGCGGTCGTGCGATCACAGGTTCGAACAAGCGTCCTCTGAAATCTCTTGCTGATATGATCAAGGGTAAGCAAGGTCGTTTCCGTCAGAACCTTCTAGGTAAGCGTGTAGACTACTCTGGCCGTTCTGTAATCACAGTAGGTCCATACCTTCGTCTGCACCAGTGTGGTCTTCCTAAGAAGATGGCACTAGAGCTATTCAAACCATTCATCTACAGCAAGCTAGAGACTCGTGGTCTTGCGACTACAATCAAAGCTGCTAAGAAGATGGTAGAGCGCGAAGAAGCGATCGTTTGGGATATCCTAGACGAAGTAATCCGCGAACACCCAGTACTATTGAACCGTGCACCTACACTTCACCGTCTAGGTATCCAGGCGTTCGAACCAGTACTAATCGAAGGTAAAGCGATTCAGCTACACCCACTTGTGTGTGCGGCGTACAACGCGGACTTCGATGGTGACCAAATGGCGGTTCACGTGCCTCTAACTCTAGAAGCACAGCTTGAAGCTCGTACTCTGATGATGTCGACAAACAACATTCTGTCGCCAGCGTCAGGTGATCCGATCATCGTACCTTCTCAGGACGTTGTATTGGGTCTTTACTACATGACTCGTGACAAGATCAACGTGAAAGGCGAAGGTATGTACCTTGCTAGCCCAGCTGAGGCTGAGAAGGCATACCGTACTAAGACTGCTGAGTTACACGCTCGCGTTAAAGTTCGTATCACTGAGACTGTTAAAGACGAAGATGGCAACAGCACAACAGAGACTAAGATGGTTGATACAACTATCGGTCGTGCAATGCTATGGCAAATCGTGCCAGCAGGTCTTCCGTACAGCATCGTTAACCAAAAGCTAGGTAAGAAACAGATCTCTCACCTACTTAACGAGGCGTACCGTAAGCTTGGTCTAAAAGACACAGTAATCTTCGCTGACCAAATCATGTACACAGGTTTCGCTTACGCGGCACTTTCTGGTGTATCTGTTGGTATCGACGACATGGTTGTTCCAGCAGCTAAGTACACTGAGATCGAAGAAGCGGAAGCAGAAGTTCGCGAAATCCAAGACCAGTACCAGTCAGGTCTTGTAACTGCAGGTGAGCGCTACAACAAAGTGATCGATATTTGGGCATCGACCAACGATCGCGTAGCTAAGTTGATGATGGAAAACCTATCTTCTGAAACAGTCGTTAACCGCGAAGGTGAAGAAGAGCAGCAAGAGTCATTCAACAGCATCTACATGATGGCCGACTCGGGCGCACGTGGTTCTGCAGCTCAGATTCGTCAGCTAGCAGGTATGCGTGGTCTGATGGCGCGTCCAGATGGTTCAATCATCGAAACGCCGATCACTGCGAACTTTAAAGAAGGTCTAAACGTACTTCAGTACTTTATCTCAACGCACGGTGCTCGTAAGGGTCTTGCGGATACAGCACTGAAAACAGCGAACTCGGGTTACCTAACTCGTCGTCTAGTAGACGTTGCTCAAGACGTTGTAGTACACGAACATGACTGTGGCACACACGAAGGTGTTGACATGATGCCGCACATCGAAGGTGGTGACGTTAAAGTTGCACTTTCTGAGCTAGCTCTAGGTCGTGTAGTAGCAGAAGACGTTCTTAAGCCAGGTACTGAAGAAGTCCTGATCCCACGTAATACTCTAATTGATGAGAAGTGGTGTCAGATCATGGAAGAGAACTCAGTTGACCGCATGAAAGTGCGCTCTGTAGTTACCTGTGATGCCGACTTCGGTTGTTGTGCACAGTGTTACGGTCGTGACCTAGCACGTGGTCACCTAGTGAACCAAGGTGAAGCAGTGGGTGTTATCGCTGCTCAGTCTATCGGTGAACCGGGTACACAGCTTACGATGCGTACGTTCCACATCGGTGGTGCGGCATCTACTGCAGCAGCAGAGAACAGCATCCAAGCTAAGACGACAGGTACTGTTAAGCTACACAACGCTAAGTTCGTAACGAACAAAGATAAGAAGCTTGTTATCACTTCTCGTGCATCTGAACTAACCATCATTGATGAGTTCGGTCGTACTAAAGAGAAACACAAACTTCCTTATGGTTCATTGCTGAGCAAAGGCGACAACGACGCAGTAACTGCTGGTGAAACAGTAGCGAACTGGGAAGCGCACACTATGCCAATCATCACTGAAGTGGCAGGTCGCATCCAATTCGTTGACATGATTGACGGTGTAACAGTTTCTCGTCAAACAGATGATCTAACAGGTCTATCTTCAAGCGAAGTAACTGAAGCTGCAGCTCGTCCAGCAGCAGGTAAAGATATGCGTCCAGCTATCAAACTTGTTGATGCTAAGGGTAACGATGTAATGATTCCTGGTACTGATATGCCAGCTCACTACTTCCTACCTGGTAAGGCGATTGTAAACATCGAAGATGGCGCAGAAGTAGGTGTGGGTGATACGCTTTCACGTATTCCTCAGAAATCTGGCGGTAACAAAGATATCACCGGTGGTCTACCACGCGTAGCTGATCTATTTGAAGCACGTAAGCCGAAAGAGCCTGCAATCCTAGCTGAGCACACAGGTACTGTGAGCTTCGGTAAAGAGACGAAAGGTAAACGTCGTCTAGTAATCACTCGCGAAGGTGGAGACACTTACGAAGAGATGATTCCTAAGCATCGTCAGCTTAACGTATTCGAAGGTGAGAAGGTTGAACGTGGTGACGTGATCGCAGACGGTCCAGAGTCTCCGCATGACATCCTACGCCTACGTGGTATCCACGCTGTGACTCAGTATATCGCGAACGAAGTTCAAGAAGTATACCGTCTACAGGGCGTTAAGATTAACGACAAGCACATCGAGACGATCGTTCGTCAGATGCTACGTAAGTGTACAATCACACACGCTGGCGACTCTACAGAGTTCCTAGTGGGTGAGCAGGTTGAATACGCTAACGTTAAGATTGCTAACCGTGCTCTAGAAGCTGAAGGTAAAGAGCCAGTGCGCTTTGAACGTGAACTTCTAGGTATCACTAAAGCGTCTCTAGCGACTGAATCGTTCATCTCTGCGGCATCGTTCCAAGAGACAACTCGCGTACTAACAGAAGCAGCAGTTTCTGGTAAGCGTGACGAGCTTCGTGGTCTGAAAGAAAACGTAATTGTTGGTCGTCTAATCCCAGCAGGTACAGGTTTCGCTTACCACCAAGATCGTCAAGCTAAGCGTGTAGAAGAGCAAGAAGGTCCTTCAGCTGAACAAGCGACGGATAACCTTGCAGCACTACTTAACGCTGGCTTCTCTTCGGATGAATAAGTCTGCTGACGAGTAATCGCTAGCTAAGAAATGACAAAAGGCACCTTCGGGTGCCTTTTTTGTTTTTGGAGAGCGGGAAGCGGGAACGGACTTGGTCCTATGGAAAGCTAGAACAGGCTGCGCCCTCCGAGAACACTACGTTCCGAGAATCGAGAGCGGACTTCGTCCTTCGAGAGTTGTCCGTTCGCATTCCGTATCCATAGCGAAGCGTTCCAAAGTAAAAAGGGTTGACGTAAAACGCCAACCCCTCAAAACTATCTCGCTTCTCGCTTCTCGCTTCTCGCTTCTCGCTTCTCGCTTCTCGCTTCTCGCTTCTCGCTTCTCGCTTCTCGCTTAAGCGCCTGGCGGAATCGCTAAGCTATCTGCGATAAGTTGAATCAACTGATCTTCTACCTCAAAGCGTACTTCGAGTAGTTCGCCCACTTTTGACATGTCTGCTTCAAAGTTAGGTAATTCATCATCAGCACTTACATTGACGTATTTATCGTTAAACTCTAGTAAGGGTTCTGTCGTTAATACGATCTTTGCGTACGTCGAATCAATTTCGTCATTACTCTTAAACCCTGTCGCTTGCCATTTATCCATCACCATATCGTAGATTTTAAAATGGCCTTCAGAAATGTAATCTACAACGTGATCGCAAAATGAGCTGATTTGTTTAGGGGAGGGAAGTTCGACGACGTTAGCGTGGCCGTTTACGGGTTGAAGGGTTCCAAGTTGGCAGTATTCGACAATCAGTGATTGGCGAGTCTCTAACCAGTGGTCGATGACTTCGCTTGAGCCACCCCATTGTTCTTGTGTTTGTTTGAATTTATTAAGCATGACCATATCCTCATGATCGGGTCACTTCGCCGGTGACCATTCCGCTTTGACTCCCAAAGCACGTACAGAGTTCAACCTCTTGTCCTTACTAGAATTTATAGACTTAATATAGTCTGACTACAAACTCTGGTATGAAATTAGATTGCCAGTAAAATAGACGAACTGCAAGTGAAGAGATAAGTCGATGTTAAAGAAAGGTGACATTAGCCCTGCGCAGAATGCGTACTGGTGCGTGGTATCAGGAAGTGATGTTTGGTTGCTAAATGGAGAGTTACCAAAAGGCAACGCAGAACAATTTCAACTACCGTTCGAGCAAGCGATACAGGTTGGTCTATGGCAGGGGGCTCCTGTAATGTGGCTCAATGAAGCAGATATACAAACCGACGTTGAGATGACCTCTTTGCGTGAGTGTTTGCATTTCCCAGAGCCGCTTTTTCTTTTAATAAGCAAAGCGATTCAGTACGGGCATATGAGCCAAACTCTGCGTTTTTGTCCTCAATGCGGCGGAAGAAATCATCTTAATCACAATCAACTGGCTATGCAGTGTGGTGATTGTCGTACTCTGCACTATCCGCGTATTTTCCCTTGCATCATTGTTGCGGTTAGAAAAGAAAATCAAATTTTGTTGGCTCAGCATCCAAGACACAGAAATGGCATGTACACTGTGATTGCAGGTTTCTTAGAAGTGGGAGAAACCTTAGAGCAGTGCGTGGCTCGAGAAGTGAAAGAAGAGACGGGTGTGAACGTGAAAAACATCCAGTACTTTGGTAGTCAGCCTTGGGCGTTCCCTTCAAGCATGATGATGGGATTTGTTGCTGAGTACGATTCTGGTTTGCTTAAGCCTGATTATAGTGAACTGACCGACGCTAAATGGTTTGATTTTGACTCACTTCCACCAGTTGCACCGAAAGGAACGATTGCTCGAGAGTTAATCGAATATACCTGTGGTGATATGAGCCATATTGTTGAAAAATAGGCAAAAAAAACCCTCCTAGAAGGAGGGGGTAAGTAAGATGTCGTTATGAGATGCCAAGCACTTGGTGCTCGGATTATAATTGTAGTTTTCGCTAGCAAACAAATTTTTAACACCGATACTGGGTGGGTGCAAATTAAGCACTGATTTAAAAGTTAATAACATGATCTAGGTTGCAAAGCACACCGCTTTTGCGAGCTAAACAGTGTTAGAATAGCCGCTACAAAAATAAAGCCTAAAATCGGAAAAAAACGGAATGACTGAATTAAAGAATGACCGCTATCTTCGCGCGTTACTAAAGCAGCCAGTAGACTACACCCCTGTATGGATGATGCGTCAAGCTGGTCGCTACCTTCCTGAGTACAAAGCCACTCGCGCCGAGGCGGGAGAGTTCATGTCTTTGTGTAAGAATGCTGAGTTAGCTTCAGAAGTGACTCTTCAACCACTACGCCGTTTTCCTCTTGATGCCGCTATTCTGTTCTCAGACATCCTGACCATTCCAGATGCGATGGGGCTAGAGTTACGTTTTGCTGCCGGTGAAGGCCCGGTTTTCGATAAGCCAATTACTTGCAAAGCGGACGTAGAAAAGATCGGTATCCCAGATCCAGAAGGCGAGCTTAAATACGTAATGAATGCAGTGCGTCAGATCCGCAAAGATCTTAACGGTGACGTACCGCTTATTGGTTTCTCGGGTAGTCCATGGACACTGGCGACATACATGGTAGAAGGTGGCAGCTCAAAAGCCTTCACTAAGATCAAAAAGATGATGTACGCAGAGCCGCAGACACTGCATCTACTTCTAGATAAGCTTGCAGATAGCGTCATCGAATACTTGAATGCTCAAATCAAAGCAGGCGCTCAATCTGTAATGGTATTTGATACTTGGGGTGGCGTTCTTACTCCGCGTGACTACAACCTATTCTCGCTGCAGTACATGCATAAAATCGTAGATGGCCTAATCCGTGAAAATGATGGTCGCCGCGTACCTGTTACGCTATTCACCAAAAATGGTGGTATGTGGCTAGAACAGATCGCAGCGACTGGCTGTGATGCGGTAGGCCTAGATTGGACAATCAATATTCAAGACGCAGTGAAGCGTGTGGGTGATAAAGTTGCGCTACAAGGCAACATGGACCCATCTATGCTTTACGCATCGCCTGAGCGCATTCGTGAAGAAGTATCAACCATCCTTGAAGGCTTCGGTGATGCAGGTACAGGCCACGTGTTTAACCTAGGCCACGGCATCCACTTAGATGTTCCGCCTGAGAACGCTGGCGTGTTCGTGGAAGCGGTGCATGAGTTGTCTAAGCCATACCACAAATAATTGAGTAAACAATGAAAAGCGCCTGATACGACCAGGCGCTTTTTTGTTATCGGTTACACTAGCCGCTATACTGCGAATAGATATATAGAAAGGAATGCGGATAATTCATGAAAACTCGTGACAAGATAGTGCTGGCGGCACTGGAACAATTTAATCAGCATGGTGAGCGCAACATTACAACTAACCATATCGCTGCGCACATCGATATCAGTCCGGGTAACCTGTATTACCACTTCCGCAATAAGCAGGAAATCGTGCGCGAGATCTTTGCTCTGTATTCTAATGAGTTACTTGAACGTTTTACGCCAATTCAAGGACAACAAGAGAGCTTAGTACTGCTCAAGCACTATCTAGATTCCATCTTTACTCTGATGTGGAAGTATCGCTTCTTCTACGCCAACCTGCCGGAGATCCTTCAGCGTGATGAGCAGTTACATGAAGAGTACATCCAAGTACAAGAGAAGCTGCAAACTAATTTGATCAATATTATGCGTGCGTTTGTCGACCTTGAGCTGGTGGCGGTTGAAGACAGTGAAATGAAATCACTGGTGACAACACTGCATATGATTGCGTCAAGTTGGCTGGGCTACCAAGCTGCGATGTCACCTAAAACAAAGATCACCGAACAGGTTATCCATCAGGGCATGCTGCAAATGATCTCCGTGGTAAAACCAAAAGCAACGGCACAAGGTTTAGATCAACTTCAATTATTGGAAGATGGCGTTAAAGCGATTCATGCTTAGTCATAACTAATTGAAATTGCTCAATCACTAAGAACCCATTAGAGTAAAGATAGTTACTTTAATGGGTTTTATTTTTCTATGCACTTCGATGTATTCAATGGTGATGCCGACGGGATCATAGCTCTGCTTCAACTTCGTTTAGCTGAACCAAAGGTCGCTGCTTTAGTGACAGGTGTTAAGCGTGATATCCAATTGCTAGATAAGCTAGACGCTACTTCAGGCGACTCTGTCACTGTATTGGATATCTCGATGGAGCAGAACAAAGCTAGCCTAGAAAGGCTGTTGGCTATGGGGCTAGATGTGTTCTACGCCGATCACCATAAGTCGGGAGACATTCCGAGTCAGCCTAATTTAGAAGCCCATATTGATCTCGATGCCAACACCTGTACGGCGTTGATCATCGATAAACTGCTTAACGGACGCTTCCACTCATGGGGTATTACCGCAGCCTATGGGGACAACTTGATTGCCAAAGCGGACCAGCTAGCAGACGCAGCGGGATTTAGCCAAGAGCAAAAAGCGCAGCTTAAAGAGTTGGGCACGCTGATCAACTACAACGGCTATGGTTCTAAACTAGATGACCTCCATTTTGACCCTGCTGTCCTGTTTCAAGAGCTTTTGACCTATGATGATCCATTTGCTGTGATAGCCGATCAAAGATCGCCTTTTTATGCGCTTCAGTCAGCTTATAAAGAGGATATGGAGCAAGCTTTAGCGGTTGAAGCTCAGTATAAAAGTGCCGCCCTATCAGTATTTGAGTTACCTAATACCGCGGCATCACGTCGAATCAGTGGTGTTTACGGTAACTTGTTGGCTAACCAATCCCCTGATTTAGCCCATGCCGTATTGACGGAAAACAGCGATGGCACTTATACAGTGTCGTTGCGGGCCCCGTTAACGAATAAGCAAGGCGCAGGAGATATCTGCTCTCAGTTTCCCACAGGTGGTGGACGTGCAGCAGCAGCGGGTATCAATGCCCTTGAAAAAGGCCAGGTAGAAGCATTTATTCAAGCGGTTGAAGGCTACTATAGGAAGTGACTTGAATAGCTATTGCTTTCCAGGTCGCTTGAGGAAGGTATATTTTTCTCACAATGCGCAGAGCTATATCTGCGCATACTTGCAGCAATAGCTACTCGCGCCACTCCCCCCGAATCCTTTTGCGTACATGGAATGAAATCTTAGCGAGTTAACCAACTCTTTGGATTCTGAGTTTTACTGTTACGACGAATTTCAAAGTACAGTGATGGACGAGGTTGACCGCCAGTATCACCAGCTAAGGCGATACTCTCTCCAGCTGCAACTTTATCGCCCTCTTTCTTCAATAGGCTTTGATTGAAACCATACAGCGTCATATCGCCTTTACCGTGGTCAAGTAGGACTACCAGTCCATAGCCACGTAGATAATCAGCAAATACCACCGTACCTGAGTAAACGGCTTTCACCGACTGTCCATAGTTGGCATTGATGACCATGCCTTTCCAGTTCAGTTGGCCTGTTTGGCGTGTACCATAGTTGTGAAGAACCTTGCCTTTCAATGGCCAAGGTAGTTTACCTTTTTGCTTAGCTAGACCATCCATAAGCACTGCGTTGCGTTTTGCTGCTTTAGCAATTTCTGCTTTTAGCCGAGTTTCGTTGCGTTGCAATTCTGACAGATAGACTTTGTCGTTCGAGATACTCTTGCGGATCTGTGAAACCGTACCTTTTCGTTTAGATTGGGTTTTCGCAAGCTGATCGCGTTTTTGGGTTTGTTGGTTGAGGAGGCTAGTAATTTGCTGCTTCTCTAGTTTGAGTTGTTCGTGGCTGTCGTCTAGTTCGCTGACGGTGTTCTCAAGCTCAGCAATAGTGGCAGAGCGCTGTTTGGCGAGGTGTTGGAAGTATTGGCTGATTCTATCTTCCTCTACTCCTTGATTGAGAATATTGGATGAAGACTTTGCCCGCTGGGTAACGTAGTAAGTTTGAATCAACTCGGCCAACTTGTCACTTTGTGCTTGTTTTTGTTTGTCTAATTTGCCAATTTTCGCTTCTAAGCTGGCGATGTTGCTGTTAGTGCTTTTTAAAGAGGAGCGAGTCTGTTTGATCTCACTCTCTAAGCGCGCAATCGTAGTTTCTTGCGATTTGAGTGACTTTTGCAACGAATCGAGCTTCTTTTGCTGAGAAGAGAGTGATTGCTTTTGACGAGAGATTTCTCCGCTGACCCCTTTGAGTTCAGCATCACTTGCTGCATAGCTAGTAGGGATTAAGTGGAAGGAAAGCATTAACCCAAGAGCAAGCCAAATCTTGCTGGTAAATAGAATCCTTAATGGGGTGCTCGCCATGTCCGAATTTGTCCTAACTATTTGAGAAGCATCCAGTATACCCAAACCTTTTGATTTTAAGAAAGTGGAATGTCAAAGTTGTTGGCTCTAAGCATGAAATGAAAAAGCCCGAGCAATGGCTCGGGCTTGAAGGTTCTGAGTTCACTGTTAATTATTTAACAAGAACTTCACCAGTCATTTCAGCAGGGATCTCTAGACCAGTTAGAGCTAGCATAGTTGGAGCTAGATCAGACAGCTTACCGCCTTGTTTAAACTCAACGTCTTTACCACCGACATAGATTAGAGGAACTGGTAGGTTAGTGTGAGCAGTGTGAGTACCACCTGTCTCTGGGTCTACCATCATTTCCGCGTTACCGTGGTCAGCCGTGATCAGCATTTGACCATCCACTTCTTCAATAGCTGCTGTCACTTTAGCTATACATTCGTCCATAGCTTCAATCGCTTGAACGGCTGCTTCGTATACGCCAGTGTGACCAACCATATCTGGGTTAGGGTAGTTACAGATGATAGTGTCGTACTTACCTGATTTGATCGCCGCAACCATCTTCTCTGTTAGCTCTGCAGAGCTCATCTCAGGCTGTAGGTCGTAAGTGGCTACTTTTGGAGAAGCAACAAGTTGACGCTCTTCGCCTTCGAATTCGTTTTCAACACCACCATTGAAGAAGAAAGTCACGTGCGCGTACTTCTCTGTCTCAGAGATACGTAGCTGAGTTTGACCTTGCTTAGATAACCACTCGCCGTAAGTGTTCTCTAAAGACGCTGGTGGGAAGGCAATGGATAGTGGGATGTCAGCAGCGTACTGAGTTAGCATCACGAAGTTGATTGCTGGGAATACAGCACGTTCGAAGCCATCAAATGCAGGGACGAAAGTACGAGTGATTTGACGAGCACGGTCAGCACGGTAGTTCATGAAGATAACTGCATCTCCATCAACGATTGCTGCGTCTTCTTGACCTTCAGCTTTGATCGCTGTTGCCTTAACAAACTCGTCGTTCTCGTCGCGAGCGTAAGCCGCTTCAAGACCTGCCACTGCTGAATCGAAAGTGAACTCTGCTTTAGCTTGAGTTAGAAGGTCGTATGCAACTTGAACGCGATCCCAGTTGTTGTCACGGTCCATAGCGTAGTAACGACCAATTAGAGAAGCCACACGGCCTTTACCTAGCTTAGAAAATAGTTCGTCAAAGCGTTTTAGTGAGTTTTCTGCGCTGCGTGGTGGAGTGTCACGGCCGTCTAGGAAGCAGTGTAGGTAGATTTTCTCAGCGCCACGTGCTGCTGCCATTTCAACTGCTGCGTAGATGTGATCTTCGTGAGAGTGCACGCCACCAGGCGACATTAGACCCATAATGTGGACTGCTTTTTCAGCTTTAACTGCTGCATCGATCGCTTCTACCAGCGCTGCAGTTTCTGCGAACTCACCGTCAGCGATAGACTTTGTGATACGAGTAAGGTCTTGGTATACCACACGGCCTGCCCCGATGTTTGTGTGACCCACTTCAGAGTTACCCATTTGACCGTCTGGTAGGCCAACATCCATGCCAGAAGCAGAGATTAGAGTGTTTGGTTTGTTAGCAAACAGGCTATCAAGGAATGGAGTCTTCGCGTTTGCGATTGCGTTGCTTGCTGTATCTTCACGGTGTCCGTAACCGTCAAGGATAACTAGAGCCATAGGCTTCTTAGCTGTCATAGTGATGACCTCGTCAAATTTCAAAGTAACTTTAGAAACAAAATTAGCGTAATTTTACTACACTTTTTAATCAAAACTGTAGGTTAAGATCAAATATTGTTTGTGAAATATTGTTGTTATCTTTCACCTTGCTTTCAGTGTGTATTTATTCAAATCATCAGTAATGTGATTATTTTAATACTATTGTCCAGTTCGTGAGCGAATCATAAAGTGGATTTTACCTATTTTACCAATAGCCTAACTGACAAGTATGCCAGTACCCGCGACGGCGACAATAGCACCAATCCAAGCGAAGCGGTTGGGCCTTTTCCCTGAATAGACCCAAAGTATAGGCAGTAACATGATTGGTGTCGTGGAAGATAATAGTGCCACCATCCCCACATTGCCCTCTTGAAGCGCGTATAGGATTAATGTCATACCTACCGCCATGGCGAGGAAGCCATTAACTGCGGTAATCGAGAAGATCTTAAAATTCATCGGTTGGGTGGCGCGAGCCAGTTGGGCTCCACTGAGGAAGAATAAGCAGTGTGCGGCGAAGGCTGTCATCATACGCATGGCGGAAGCGGCAACAGGATCGATAGCCGTCTGCATGACAGGTTTAGCAATAATCCCACCTAGTGCTTGGCATAGAGCCGCTAACAGACCCAGTCCAACGCCAACCCAGACATTACCTTTGATCGACTCGAGCTGGTTGTTGCTCTGGCCTTTTCTGCCAAAAAAGATCGCGGTTAAAACGCCGGAGAAAACGAGTGTCGAGCCGAGCAACTCGAGAGCTGTCATGGTTTCGCTAAACAGAAAGAAACCAAGAATAGCGGAAAAAACTGCGTGACAAGAGAAAAGCAGGCCCGCTTGTCTTGGTCCCATACGATTAAGGCAAGCAAACAGCGCGGTATCACCGATAAAAATACCGATTACACCTGATAGCATCATTGCAGAGATAGCATTGGTTTCGACGGTGGCCCATCCGCCAGTGAATAGCGCCATACCGCCTAAAATGACAGAGGTGCAACCCATACGCCAACGGCTGTAGGCAAACGTACCGAGATGTTGAGCGGGAACTACAGAGAGTAGGCTTGCCACCGCCCAGAGAAATGCAGCGGCAAGTGCCAGCCATTCATAACCCATCGACTCATAATCCTTGTGAGTTTGGAATATTTATGGCTGACA
The DNA here is from genome assembly GCF_036533755.1 of Vibrio sp. M260118. Taxonomy (NCBI): domain Bacteria; kingdom Pseudomonadati; phylum Pseudomonadota; class Gammaproteobacteria; order Vibrionales; family Vibrionaceae; genus Vibrio; species Vibrio sp. M260118. The sequence goes on from NZ_JATABG010000008.1 coordinate 25,293, forward strand.
ATATGCATTAAAAACAGTTTAAATCATAGGTTAAACCTTAAAGCGTCCCACTTCTTGGCGCATGGTTTCCGCTGAGTCTCGCATGTTGTTGGCACTTTCGCTGCTCTGTTGCGCTTGGGAAGCAAGCACATCTGAGGCATCTTTAATGCCCTGAGTATTGCGACTGATATCCTCGCTCACTGCGCGCTGCTCTTCCGCTGCACTGGCGATTTGTAGAGCCATGTCGTTGATTTCAGTAATCGCATCAGTGATATGACCTAGGCTTTCAGCGGCTTGCTGAGCGTAATCGACGCTAGTATCTGCCAGAGAGGTACTGGTCTGCATACTGTTCACTGCAAGTTTAGTGTTATTTTGCAGCGTTTCGATCATGTTGCGGATCTCTTCCGTTGACCCGTGAGTGCGTTGGCTAAGTACGCGAACCTCATCAGCAACGACCGCAAAACCACGCCCTTGTTCACCAGCACGTGCTGCCTCAATGGCGGCATTTAGTGCAAGCAAGTTGGTTTGTTCAGCGATCTCTTGGATAGTCGACAAAATTTGATTGATGCTTTGTGTATTATTTTCAAGCTCAGAGATAACCCCAGCCGCTGCTATCACTTGATCAGCGAGATCAACGATTGCTTGGCGGTTTTTCTGGATCACTTGCTGACCATCCTGACAAGCGGAAGAGGAGGTCTGCGAGGCGGTAGCGGTAAGTTCGGCATGGCTTGCTACTTCTGCTGCTGTTGCAGACATCTCATGAATCGCTGTCGCAATTTGATTCACGTCGTTTTGCTGTGCTTCAACTTGAGCGGCGGACTGTTGCGATAGCTCATTTGCTTGAGTTGCTTGGTTTGCCAACTTGTCACTGTGGTTAATAATGCCGCTGATCATCGCCTGCATCTGACTCAAGAAATGGTTAACGTGCTCGGCGAGTTCACCTATCTCATCTCGGCGTTTGATTTCGACGCGTTGCGTTAAGTCGCCTTCGCCTTTCGACAGTTGAGATAGCGAAGCCGACAAGTCTTGTAGAGGCTGTAGTAGCTTAGTTACCGTGTAAGTACTAATTGAAGCGATCACTAAATACAGGATGATCGAAGCAATTGCGGTGAACTGGATCTGCTCAGTTACGGATGCGTATGCCATCTCTTTGTCCATCACGATCCCCAAAGCCCAGTCAGTGCTCGGTACATTGGTCGCGTAGATAAGCTTATCCCCTTGCATTGGCCAATTTATTGTAGAAATAGAAGAGTTGTTTACAAGCTCTTTAATTTTTTCTGGGTTAAGTGCAGGGTTCAATTCAGTAAGGGCTTTTTGGCTTAGCTTCTCATCTTGGTAAGCAACGATATTATTGTTACCGTCGACTAAAAAGGTGAACCCGTCATTGTCGAGAGTGACTTGCAGAACTTCGTTGATGATATTGGTGACGGTTAAGTCAGCGGCTAGTACGCCTTTTCTTTCCCCATTGAATGATTTGGCAAAGCTGACGACAATGCTGCCATCAAAATCCTGGTAAGGTTCAGTTAAAATTAGACCCGAAGCGTTCATCGCATCTTTATACCAAGGGCGAGTTCGAGGGTCATAGTCGGCAGGCCAGTCTTCGGTTTTGTCACCGTAAGCGATTGAGCCGTCTTCAAATCCAGCATAAACGGACAGAAACTCACCTGCTTGCTTGGTAACTAGCATTTCGCGATCTGAGTTCGCTGACATTTGGATGGTTTTTTCATTGGCTAGCATCATGTCACTGCGAATTGATAGCCAATCACTAATGTAGCGAGTGGTCGCATGACTCACATTGGCAATTTCACTGTTAAGTGCGGAGGTGGTTTCTTGTTTCAGTTGGCTTACTGAAATCCACGCTTGAACCCCGCTTACAACGGCGATAACGATTGCGATCGCAATCTGAATTTTTAGTTTAATTGTATTTCTCATTGCCTTTCCTTATTTTCGAGACAATTAGTGAGAAAAGCGGAGTGGATGGATTAGGGAGATGATGGTTGCTGTAGGAGCATTTATCTGTCTTCGTTGCCACTTCCGCCGGATAGAGAACTCACATTGATTAGATGGTTGGGCGTTCTAATTGTTATTGACTGATTTTATATTTACAAAACGATAAATTGCATGATCTATGTACATAATTGTTGGCTATATGAGCAGATATTTACTAATTTGTGAGCTCTAGCCAACATTTTGTGCTGTTTGTTGTTTAGGTGAGTAGTAGCGCTCCCACGTACACAATAGCTAAACCGATAACACCTATGATGACACCTGTTTTGGCCATATCTTTACTCTCAATAAGCCCAGTCGAATAAGCGAGTGAGTTAGGTGGTGTAGACACAGGTAAAATCATGCCGAGAGAAGCGGAGAATGCAACCACGACTAGAAGGCCTTGTAAACCGCCTACCGCTGAGAGACTTTCCATTGACGCGCCTATGGCTGCGGCAATAGGCATTAGTAAGTTAGCGGTAGCGGTGTTAGACATAAAGTTCGCCATTAACCAACAGATGATAGACATGGTCAACACAACCGCGATTGGTGATAAAGTTTCGTAGTCAATGGCATGGGCAAGGGCAGATGCCAAACCTGTTTTGTCCAAACCAATACCGATAGCGATACCACCTGCGACTAACCAAAGCACATCCCAGTTGATCTGCTTAAGCTCCGCTTTGCCCATAATCCCGGTAAGCGTAAATACCGCTAGTGGAATGATAGATACCACGTAGGTGTTCATGCCATGCAGTTTGGTGGTCATCCACAACAAAATGGTTAGTGCAAAGGTGGTGTAGACGACGATGGCCCGCCAGTTCTTTTGAAACTGTCCATCAAGTTTTAGCGTCATGGTCTGTTGAGAAGAAGGGAATAGCTTTTGTAGCAAGAACCAAGCAATGGTTAGCTGAACAATGACAAATGGCAGACCCATCATCATCCAGGTCAAGAAATCGATGCTGTTTTCCCCAGTTAAATACTGAAGAGCAATGGCGTTGGGTGGTGTACCAATTGGTGTTGCGATACCACCAGTATTCGCGGCAATTGGAATACATAAAACTAGCGCTTTGATACCTATATCACCTTTGGGCGCAGAAGCAACAATAGGGCCAAGCAGAGCAAGCATCATTACCGTGGTTGCTGTATTCGACATAAACATCGAGAACACGGCTGTGATGAGCATTAAGCCAAGCATGATAAACCTAGGTTGATGTCCAAAAGGCTTGAGCAAAACACGGGCTAGGTTATTGTCTAACTCATACTTAGATGCGGCGATTGCCAAAGCAAAGCCGCCCATAAAGAGAATGATGATCGGCGATGAAAAAGCACTAAAAATATCAGTATATTTCATCAATTCGCCTAAATCATGTCCCGCTGGTGGGGTACGAAATAGGTGCAGACCTTTGTCGGAAATCATCACCAGTTCAAGGGCGATGATCAAAATTGAAGTAGCAAATACAGGAACGGGTTCTAGAACCCAAAGTAGTGCAGCCAAGAGGAAAATAGCCAACAGTCTGTGCTGAATTAACGTCAGATCATCAATTGGGATCCAGTCGATGGGCATGAAGAGAACAGCAATTGGTAGACCAAAGCTGATTAAGAGCTTGATGATGATTCCTTTGTCTACCTTTGGCATAGAGTCCCTTACCTCAAAAGTCCTAGCGAATCCATAGACTAATTTACAATTTATTTAAGGTCTTAGACCGAGTCTAGAGTTTTGATAAACAGTTGAAAATCTTACGAGAGATTTGCTTTAGGTCAAAAAAAAACCTCGCCGAAGCGAGGTCTTATCAATGTGCGAGAAATTACTCTGCAGCTGGTTCTGAAACCGCTTTATGTGCGTAAGGTGTGCCCATTACTGTTGATTGACCGTTTTGCATCGAGTTATCAAACTTCACCATGTCTTTGGCGAAAAGGTTGATAACGGTTGAACCAAGCTTAAAGCGCCCCATCTCTTCACCTTTCTTAAGAATGACCGCTTTATCGCCTTCGGCTGGGTAGTCCCATTTGTAAACCGTGTTGCCACGCGGTGGAGTGACAGTGCCTGCCCATACTTGTTCTATGCTACCTACGATAGTTGCGCCAACCAAAACTTGAGCCATTGGGCCAAATTCTGTGTCGAAAATACATACCACACGCTCGTTACGAGCAAATAGGTTTGGCACGTTTTCAGCGGTTAGAGGGTTTACTGAGAACAGATCGCCTGGGACATAAATCATCTGGCGCAGTGTTCCGTCACAGGGCATATGAACGCGGTGGTAGTCACGTGGAGATAGGTAAAGCGTTGCGAATTCACCGTCAGCAAACTCTTCCGCTAGTGCTGCATCACCGCCTAGTAACTCTTGCGCTGTGTAGTCGTGGCCTTTGGCCTGAATCAGCTTGCCATTAGTGATAGGGCCGAACTGGCTTACACAAGCATCCGCTGGGTGCGTGATAACTGTCTCTTCTTGTGTGATTGGTCGTGCGCCCTCTTTAAGCTCACGAACAAAAAATTCATTAAATGTTTCAAAGTGCTTCGGGTCTGAGTGTAAAGCCTCGTCCATATTGACGTTATATTGCTTGATAAACCACTTAATGATTGCTGTTGTTAGACCGCCAGCCTTAGCTGAAGCTAGCTTACCCATTAAACGAGTTAGGCCGTGCTGAGGGATCCAATATTGCAGTCCAACTTTAATCTTATCCATTGTGTTTCATTCCAATGCTATTTTCATGATTGACTATATTCTGGGCGCGAGATGTTACTCAAATTGCACCCAAAAGTCAGTAGTTGCGAGAGCAATTTGCGGCTACAAATCCGCTTTTTTGCTGCGAGAGTACTGTCGATTGGCTTTGTTCTCGGCCATGCTCTCAAGAATTCGGTGGTAATTGTCAAAGCGAATTTGGTTGATTTCACCATCTTCGACTGCCTGACGCAGAACACAGCCCGGGTCGTCGTTATGTTTACAATCTCGGAACTTGCATAAACCTAAGTAAGGTCTGAACTCAACAAACGCTTTGGTGATCTCTTCCGGCTCTAAGTGCCAAAGCCCAAACTCCCGAACTCCCGGTGAGTCGATTAAGTCGCCACCTGTAGGGATATGGTAAAGGCGCGAGGCTGTGGTTGTGTGCTGACCTAATCCTGAGTTTTCTGAGATTTCGCCCTCTTCAACATTGAACTGTGGCATCAGCGCATTAACCAGGCTCGATTTGCCCACACCAGACTGACCAACAAAAATATTGATGCGGTCTTTTAGCTCGGCTTCCAGTTCGGCAATGCCTTCGCCAGTTTGTTTACTGACAAACAGTACTTTGTAGCCAATATGCTCATATTCACTTAGCCAAGATTTGTATTCTGCCAGTTGTTCTGCTTCAAGAAGGTCAATCTTGTTTAGCACCAGCAGTGGCGCAATAGACAAGGTTTCAGAGGCCACTAGATAGCGGTCTATAATGTTCAGAGAAAGCTCTGGCAAAACAGAGGAGACGATGACCATTTGATCAACGTTAGCTGCAACGGGTTTTAGGCCGTCGTAGTAGTCTGGACGAGTTAATACTGAAGTTCGCGGTTCGACCGCTTCGACAACGCCACTGATGCCTTCCATCGATTCTAACCCCGGACGCCAAATCACTTTGTCGCCAGAGACAAGCGTTTCAATCCCACGGCGTAAGTTGCAGCGTTGGACTTCTCCACTTTCGAGATCTTCGATGTCTGCGTGCTGTCCAAAACGAGTGATAACCAGGCCAGATTTACTCCCTCCAAGCATAGATTCATCCCACTGGACTGCCTCTTCCTGCTTGAGTTTGCGTTTTTGGTTATGGCGAACACGCCTT